>CAZHIG010000150.1:0-2841 GCA_964532705.1 uncultured Erysipelotrichaceae bacterium | reverse complement strand
CACAAATTCATTTTCGATCATGTTTTTTTCCTTCTAACAAAGTATCCAAAATCAAAAGTCCTACCCCTACATTTAAAGAGATGTCTGCCACATTAAAGACAGGAAACATATACCCAAAGGTATTAAACGATAGAAAATCACGGACATAGCCAAGACTGAGTCGATCAATGTAATTCCCTAAGGTCCCTGCCAGTAAAAAGACTAAGGCAAAGCGCAATAGGGTTTGCTTTTCCTGTGTTCTAAAATAATACACCAACATCAACACACTGGCGATCAAAGGTAAACTCTTAAACAACCAATCGGAGCCCGAAAATAAAGACCACGCACCGCCTGTATTTCTTAAGACATGAATCCAAAAGAAATTAGGAATCACCTCATAAATACCGCGATAGCCCAACCAAGTCTCCGTACTCGTTTTAGTCCATAGATCTAAAACAATCACAAAGATAAAAAGCAAAGCTTGAATCAAGCTTTGTTTTAAGATCTTCTTAGCGATTGTAGGCACGTAAAACTTCAAGTTGTTTCTCATCCAATCGTTTACAGAATTCAGTTAATAAAGTCACGGTATCCAAATAATCCTTACGGTGAATCAAAGCACGGTGAGAGTGAATGTAACGAGAAGGAATTGAAACCGTTAAAGTGATAACCCCTTCCATACTCTTATGGATTTCACCCGAATCTGTACCCCCTGCAAGGAGTAAATCATGTTGAACTTCAAGTTTAAGTTCTTTCGCAAGATCTTCCAAATGATTCAAGAGTCCACGATGGCCTAAAACAGAAGAATCTTGAACCCCTAAAGTCACCCCAACGCCCATTTTAGACCCTGGTTCTGCCCCAGGAATGTCATTGGCTAAGGTCACATCAATGGTAATGGCCACATCCGGCTTAACCGCAAAGGCAGCTGTCTTTGCGCCACGTAAGCCTACTTCTTCTTGAGCAGTACCCACCGAATACACATTGGCTGTATGTTTTTGACCTTTTAAATTCTTAAGAACTTCCGTCACAATTAATGCCCCAACACGGTTATCCCATGCTTTAGCCATTAAGTAATTTGGATTGGCCATGACCGTAAATTCAGATTTAGGGGAAACCATATCCCCAGGCTTAATGCCTAAGAATTCAACTTCTTGTTTATCTTTAACCCCTAGATCTACAAATAAATCTTTAACTTCAACCACTTTAGAACGTACATCTGCGGGCAAACCATGGGGAGGACGAGAACCAATCACCCCAGTGTATTTTTTACCTTCACGCGTCGTAATGGTCACAGGTTGACTTAGAAGCACATGGCCCCACCAACCCCCAACCGGTGCTAAGCGTATAAAACCTTTATCTTCTATTGAACGCACCACAAATCCAACTTCATCGATGTGTCCCGCCAACATGATCTTGGGTCCATTTTCAGATCCTTTTTTAAGCGCAATTAAAGAGCCTAAACCATCGTAGCTGACTTCATCAGCATAAGGTTCAATGTAAGACTTCATGACACGAGAGGCTTCTTTCTCACAACCTGATATGCCATCGGCCATGGTAAAGGCTTCCATCATTTTTAAATCAACTTCTCCCGCTAAAGCTTCAATCCCAACTGTTTTCTTATCACTCATGTTATTTCTCCTAATGGTACTATTATACGCTTAGTAAGCGTTGTCTTGGCGATGATGATTCTTCTCATTTTTCGCAAAATAGGCATGGATGATCATTTGATCATCAAATCCCAATTGTGTTGCGACACTTAAGAATGCTTTCATGACTTTTTCTAAATGAACTTGGTCAAAATGTTTATCCCAATCGATGACTGCAGCCATCCAATCAATGAAGCCATGTGAGAGTTCTTTATCTTCAAACTCAAGATCTAATGCAAAGCTTTCATAGCCTAAATCAATGGCCAGTGACAAAATAAAATGCAAGGTATCTGAGAATTCCTCAATCAAGACATCATGATCCGATGCTTTCTTTAAACTCCAATATTTAAAACTACGGGTTTCATTGGCCAACTCTGCAATCTCCACCAAAAGCGCTAAGATGCGTTTGCGTTGAGTCGATGATCGACTTTGACCATGAATTTCCATGATCCGCTCATCCAATTCTCTTTGCTTTGTTAAACATGTGCTTAAATCAATTTTCATCTTGTCCCCTTAAATGCAACAAATGGGCTTGTTGCTCTTGGTTAAATTGATGGGTATACAAACGATGATAGTAGCCTTTTTGAGCCATCAGTTCGGTGTGATTACCATCTTCCACTATTTTACCGTCTTTCAGCACCAAGATACGATCGGATTTCACAATGGTTGATAAACGATGAGCCACCACAAAAGACGTTCTATTTTTCATCAACACATCAATCGCAGCTTGGATCGCTGCTTCTGTTTCAGTATCGATGGATGAAGTGGCTTCATCTAATATAAATAAGCTCGGATTGGCTAAAATCGCACGGGCAAATGAAATCAATTGTTTTTGACCCGTAGAAAGTTTGCCTCCCCCTTCACCCACTTCACTTTGATAGCCATCCTCTAATTGAAGAATAAAAGCATCGGCTTTAACTTGTTTTGCAGCAGCCATGACTTCTTCATCACTGGCCTCCAATCTTCCATAACGAATGTTTTCCATCACAGTCCCAGAAAATAAATGGGGACTTTGAAGCACATAGCCTAAATTTGAATGCAACCAACCTAAAGATCGATCTTGTATGTTGACCCCATCAATGAGGAGTTCGCCTGCTTTCACTTCATAGAAGCGTGAAACCAAGTTGACCAGTGAACTCTTCCCTGAGCCTGTTTCACCCACTAAGGCAATCGAAGTTCCCGCTTTTACTTTTAAATTAAAGTGCTCAAAGATCACTTC
>CAZHIG010000149.1:0-2868 GCA_964532705.1 uncultured Erysipelotrichaceae bacterium | reverse complement strand
CACTACTTGCCCATAATGGACCGACTTTTCTAAAGTATATTTAGGGTGCTCAATACTCACTTCAATTTTTTCTTCAACAATAACGATTGATTCATCATGAGTAAGCTCTACCAGTTTGTCCAACACTTTATGGATATCTATTTTCCCATAAGGGGGATCACAATAGACCCAATCAAAAATCAAATGTTTGGCTTTTAGAAATCTTAAGGCATGAAAAACATCCATATGATAAACTTGGGCTTCATTTTCAAAATCCAATGCTTTGATGTTTCTTAACACCAGTTGATAGGCATCTTTAGCCCCCTCAATAAAGGTGACTGATCTTGCCCCTCTTGAGAGAGCTTCTAGTCCAATATTACCACTTCCCGCAAACAAATCCAAACCCATACTATTGTCAATTCTTGAGTGTAAACTGGAGAAAACAGCTTCTTTGACTTTATCTAAAGTTGGTCGAGTTGATGTGCCCTTTAAACTTTCAATCTGTCTTGATTTACGTGAACCTGCAATGATTCTCATGTTTGACTCTTATACTCATCAATGATGGCATGTTGGACCATTCCCAAGCCAAACATCATGGCTAAAGTTGACGAACCTCCAGAAGAAACCATGAGTAATGGAACGCCTGTTAAAGGTATCAAACCTGTTACACCTCCAACATTAAAAATGAAGTGAAGTGAGATGTACATAAAGACACCAAAAAGAACGATTCGATTTTTTTCACTTTTTGCTTTAAAAGTATGTAAGAGAATACGATACAACAAAGTAAAATATAAAATAAACAAGATGGCCAATCCTACAAAACCAAACTCTTCTGCAATGATTGAGAGAATATAGTCTGTTTTAGCTGCAGGTAAATATCCATATTTCGCTAAACCATTCCCATATCCGACGCCAAATAAACCCCCTCTAACCATCGCGACCAAGCCATTGATCAATTGATACCCAGCCCCATATTGATCATAAAAAGGATCAATTGCAACTTTAAATCGATTGAGCATGTATCCTTTTAATCCAAAAGCTTCAAGAAGTCCTAAACCTGTTTCTGAGAGTAACAGTGGTAAAAGGACTAAAGCGAGAAACAGAAACAATCCTAAAAGCACAACTTGTGTACGCTTAAGTTGCGGAGCACTGATGATAAGGAAAGTACTTAACCCAATCCCTGCAATGATGACAGCAGAACCCAAGTCACTTTGCAATACCAAAACAATGGCGATGACAACCCCAAAGAAGATACCAGGGACTAATACTACTTCACTGAATTTTCTACGCTTATAGGGATAGTCTGCTAGATAGGAAACCAAAACCCAGATCAATGATAATTTCACAAATTCAGACGGTTGAAGAGTAATGTCTAAACCAGGGATGGTAATCCAAGCTTTTGCTCCATTACGTGCAGCTTCAAATAAAGGAATGATTAATAGACCAATGCTAACCCACATGATGATTTTAATTAAGTGTTTAATCAAGGGATAGTGTATGTATTTTGAAAGAATAACATACCCAATATAACCTAAAATAAGAAACATTATTTGTTTTATGGCTTGTATGATCAGCGTAATGTAGATGACATTGGTATCCATTGATGCAGAGACCACCATAAAGAGTCCAATGACTCCAATTAAAAGCATTGTGCTTTGTATCCAGTTGTCTCTTCCTTTAGGAAGTTTTAAAGAGAAATTGATTTTTTTCACCTTCCTATTTTATCAGTTTTTTACACTCTTGCTTTTGTGCTTGCATTATTATGTGCAAAACTCACGCTTATCCTATATAATAAAACCGTTGGTTTACAAATTTACAAATCATCCATCACCACATTCCTTTTTGATGATGGAACTTGACACTACAATGAGGGCTTATGCAAAGAATTACCTATGACAGCATCGTCAAAGATCCTGATGCACGTTTACGCGCAAAATCAGTTCCTTTAAAATTGCCTTTAAGCAAAAAAGATTTAGCTTTGGCAAAACGTTTGCTTCGTTACGTTAGAGACTCTAGAGACGATGAGAAAGCCGAGAAGTTTAATCTCAAACCAGCAGTTGGCATTGCAGCCCCACAAATTGGTGAAAATGTACAACTCTGTTGTGTCATGGCCGAAGATGAAGATGGCCATGAACACGAATATTTAATCGCCAATCCAAAGATTGTTTCGCATTCGATTCAAGAAGTGGCGTTATCGACCGGCGAAGGGTGTCTTTCCATAGAAGATCCATACCCAGGTTATGTTTATCGCGCGAAGCGCATCAAAGTTAAAGCTTATGATGTCTTAAATGCATGTGATGTTGAACTTAAACTCAGTGATTTTGTAGCCATCGTCATGCAACATGAGATTGATCACCTCAATGGCATTTTATTTTATGATCGAATCAATCAAGAAAACCCATGGGCAAAAAAAGAAAATGCTCAAATATTGGGAGAGAGTGAATAATATTTATGGAAGAAATTAAACCTTTTGAACAAAAAACATACAACAGAGCAACAGACACCTTGGTTTATGCCATGGGTGGTTTGGGTGAAGTTGGTAAAAACATGTATGTGTTTGAACACATGGATGAAATCGTCATCATTGACTGTGGCGTTCGTTTCCCTGAAGAAAATCTTTTAGGCGTTGATTATGTCATTAATGACTACGCTTACCTACAACGAAATCAACATAAAATTAAAGCATTAATCATCACTCATGGACATGAAGACCATATTGGAGGCATTCCTTTTTTACTTCAAAGTGTTAAGGTTCCAAGAATCTATGCCCCAACCTTTGCGGCAGCCCTGATCAATCGCAAACTTGAAGAGCGACGAATTCGCGAACTTCCAAAGATGGAAATCATTCATGATGATTCTAAAATTGATACCCAACATTTTAGAATGGGT
>CAZHIG010000148.1:0-2870 GCA_964532705.1 uncultured Erysipelotrichaceae bacterium | reverse complement strand
GCAGCATCTTGTTGAGATTTAAGAATCAATTCTTCAGCATGTGCTGGATTTACATTTGGCAATTGATTGAAACGTGTTTCGTTCATCACGAAGTCACGATAGAGATCAAAGTTTGGTTCTCTCATATCAAGGACCAATTGTTTTTCTGCTTCAGGATTGAAGCGGTATAGTGGCCAATATCCACACTCAACAGCTTTCTTTTGAGCTGCTTGATGATTCATCAAGCCACCTTTAATACCATGCTCAATACATGGAGCATACGCTACGATCAAGGATGGACCTTTATATGCCTCTGCTTCCTTGAAAGCTTTAATGGTTTGCATACGGTTGGCACCCATTGAAACGGATGCAACATAGACATGTCCATACGCCATGGCAATTTGACCAATGTCTTTCTTCGCAGTAGGTTTACCACCTGCTGCAAATTTAGAAATCGAAGCAGCTTGAGAAGCTTTAGAAGCTTGACCACCTGTATTGGAGTAAACTTCTGTATCCAAGATTAAGATATTAACATCCAAGTTATTGGCAATAACGTGGTCTAATCCACCGTATCCGATGTCATATGCCCAACCATCGCCCCCAACGATCCAAACAGAGTTAGAAACAAAGTCTCTTTCCATTTCGAGTGCTAAGACTGCACTTGGTGCACTGGAAGCTTTCAAGGCTTTAATTAAATCTTTAACCAAGAGACGCTCATCATTTCGAGTGCCTTTAATGGCAACATAACGATCTACGATTTCAGCAAGCTTAGCATCTTCTGCTTTGGCTTTTTCTAAGAGTTCAACCACACGTTTAGCTTTAAATTCTTGAGCCACTTTCATCCCAAAGCCATATTCAGCATTGTCTTCAAATAAGGAGTTACCCCAAGCCACACCTTCACCGTTTTTGTCCGTTGTGAATGGTGTAGAAGGCGCAGAACCACAGTAAATTGAAGTACAACCTGTGGCATTGGCAATCATCATGTCATTTCCAAAAAGTTGTGTTGCCAGTTTGTAATATGGTGTTTCACCACAACCTGCACATGCCCCAGAAACTTCAAGGTATGGTTGAAGAAGTTGTGAACCTTTAATGGTGCTGGTATCGACCAAATCACCTTTGTATTCAGTTTTCTTATACATGTAGTCCGCTAAAGGTGCTTCGAATAGACGTTCTTTAACATCTTCCATGGTTAAGGCTTTTTGACCACCTTTACCTGGACACTCAACAACACATAAGCTACATCCTACGCAGTTGTCAGGTGAAACCATGACACGGTATTTAAGATTTTCTAAGCCTTTACCTTGTGCAGGTAAAGTATCAAATGGCATTGGTGCAGCCGCGATTTCAGCATCATTCAATACGAAAGTGCGGATGGTCGCATGAGGACAAACCATAGAACAGAATCCACATTGGATACAGTTTTCAGGATGCCATTTTGGCACTTGGGTTGCAATGGTACGATGTTCATCATACGCTACATTATTTCTAAATGAACCATCTAAGAGTCCATATTTCATGAATTCAGAAACGGGGACTTCATAACCATCTAACGCATTGATAGGATCAACGTGGGTATCGAAGTATTCATCACCTGTTACACGACGACTCTTAACAACCGTTAAGCCCGCCCATTCAGCTTTAACAGGCACTTGAACTAATCCAGCTTTACCTTGGTCAATGGCTAAGTAGTTGAGTTGAACCACTTCGTCACCTTTTTTCGCATAGGATTTCTTAGCAGCTTCTTTCATGTAGACAAGTGATTCTTCATAAGGAAGAATGGATTCACTGAGTGCAAAGAAAGAGGATTGAAGAATGGTGTTGGTACGACGGCCCATGCCAATTTCTTCAGCGATCTTCGTCGCATCAATGATGTAGAATTTAGCACCTTTTTCTGCCAATTGTTTTTTAACACGGTTAGGCATTTGCGCTTCAATTTCATCTTTGGTGAAACTGGTATTAAGCAAGAAGGTTCCACCCTTCTTAAGATTCTTAAGCATGTCATAGTTGAGCAAGAAAGAATCCATCGATGCAGAAATTAAGTCTGCGTTGTTGATATAGTAAGTAGAACGAATTGGGTTAGGACCAAAACGCAAGTGAGAACGGGTTACGCCCCCAGCTTTTTTTGAGTCATAAGCAAAATAAGCTTGAGAGTAAAGATCTGTATGATCTCCAATGATCTTAATGGAGTTCTTGTTGGCAGAAACGGTACCATCAGAACCTAAGCCATAGAATAAGCAAGAAGTATAATCAGTTTCAACTTCAAAGCTATCATCGGTTGGTAAGGATTTGTGAGTCACATCATCATTGATGCTGATGGTAAATCCATCAAATGGATTGTCTTTAGTTAAGTGATCAAAGACAGCCTTAACATCTTTAGGTTGAGTATCTTTTGAAGATAGACCATAACGTCCACCCACAATTGTTTCGATCGCATTAACACCTTTTAAAGCAACATAAACGTCTAGGAAGAGAGGCTCATGAGAACCTTGTTCTTTGGTGCGGTCTAAGACAGCCACTTTTTTAACGGTCTTAGGCAAGACATCTAACATACGGTCTGCAGCAAATGGACGGAAGAGATGGACTTTAACCATTCCCACCTTTTCGCCTCTTTTGTTTAAAGCATCAATAACTTCTTTAGCTGTTTCAGTAACTGAACCCATCGCGATGATGACACGTTCAGCATCTGCAGCTCCATAGTAAGTAAATGGCGCATAATGACGACCCGTTAAAGTAGATACTTTAGCCATGTAATCTTCAATGATAGGAAGCACTTGAGCATAATGTGTATTTTGAGCTTCACGGCCTTGGAAATACACGTCATCATTTTCTGCTCCCCCACGGGTTACAGGATTGGTATGAGGATTCAAAGCACGAGCTCTAAAACGTTCCAA
>CAZHIG010000147.1:0-2914 GCA_964532705.1 uncultured Erysipelotrichaceae bacterium | reverse complement strand
ATACAGCCTCTTCTTTTTTAAATTTTGCTAAAGCATCTTCTAATTGTTGATGAATCTTCAAATGACCGGCTATAACGCGAACTGCACCAGAACCTACACCATATTGATCAATGGCGAGTTTTGCGGCTTCTTTTAATTCTGGATCATTAGCGAAACCTAAGTAATTATTAGAAGCAAGATTTAAGACGGATTTACCATCAATTTTAATGTAGGCTTCATTTGGACTCTCTAAAATATAATTGTTTTTATAGAGTGAATTCTCTTTTAAGGATTGAATTTCTTTTTCAAAACGTTCATATTTATGCATCTTCACTTACCTTTAAAACAACCTTTCCACATTGACCACTGCTCATCAGTTCCATGCCTTTCTCAATCTCATGGATGTCAAAGACATGTGTAATGATGGTCTCTAAATGCAGTTTTTTGTCTTTTATCAGTTGCTTAAGGGTATCCCAAGTTTTGAACATATGTCGACCTGTAATCCCATGAATATGGATTCCTTTGAAAACCACTTCATGACTCATATCAATGGATACATCTGAATTGGGAATCCCAAGTAGAGAAAGATGTCCTCCTGGTTTTAAATAATGAAGTGCTTGTATGAGCGCTTTAGGATTTCCCGACATTTCACACACAACATCAACACCATTTCTACCACATACTTGACGAACCACTTGATCAACATCTTCGTTGAGTGGGTTGATGAGGGTATCTGCCCCTAAGGACTTCGCTAAGTTTAGTCGATAATCAATGACATCGATTGCGATCACATGGGCTGCCCCTAAAGCTTTTGCAGCATCAACCGCTAAGATTCCGATGGGTCCAACACCGACGATCGCCACACTTTTACCTTGCACATCTTGTGCCATCAAAGTATGAATTGCATTCCCCAAAGGTTCTTGAATTGAATAAGCTTTAATGTCTAAATCTTCTTGGTTTAAAATTGCATTTTCTTCAGGAATACAGATGTATTCAGCAAATGCACCGTCCACATCCACACCTAATACTTTCGTATTTTCACAAATATGTTTTTGATCACTTAAACAAAACTCACACTCATTACAAACAAGATGGGTTTCTGCAGAAACTAAATCTCCGATTTTACGATTTTTAACATTTTCCCCAAGTTCAACAATTCTTCCCACAAATTCATGACCCATGGTGTGTGCTGAAGTTACACGTGTTTGTGCCCATGGATTCATCTCATAAATATGATGGTCTGTGCCACAGATGGATGCATATAAAACCTTGATTAAAACTTCATGAGCTTGTGGGACTGGTTTTGGTTTTTCAATTCTCACAATCCCATTTTCTAATTTTTCTTTTCCATACGTATACATATCTTTTACTCCCTATCCTTTGGATGAATCCGCATCGGCCCATAAAGCACAGATTTTTTAACTTGTAATAAACCATCCGCATTGGTTTGAACTTTCCAGCGAACCAATGAGATCCTATTGTTTTCGATTTCAATGGCTGTCATTGAATCTGGGTAAACACAACAGCCACTGTTGTAGTAAGGTAACTCATCATCTTTTGGGTATTTGATACGATGGGTATGACCACAAATCAAAGGCACATCATGAATACTCAACCATTTATTAAAGTTCTTTTCAATCTTATGACGATGTTGTTCATTTCGAACGGGTGAACTAGGATTCTTAAAACCAAACGCATGAATGTGTCTCCAGAAATACTTTAAAGACAACATTGTGAAAAACCAAAATTGATCATTGGGTAAATCCCCTTGATGCCCATGCACTACAAGAACTTCTTCCTGCGTTTTCTCGTGTTTGAGTTTAATGGCTTCATGAATTTTTATTTGATCAAACAAATCAAACTCAATTTTGGTGTATCGATTACGATATTGATAAAGATGTTCTTTGACATAATTAGGATCTTCTAAGTAAATATCATGATTCCCAAAGAGTTTATAGAATCTTTGATCAACATAAAATTGTCTAAGAATTTCAAAAGCTTCCATATGGGCATTCTTGATTACATTATAGTTGTGATGTTCCCAAAGTTCATCCCCATCCCCTGCTTCGATGAGAATAAAGTTCTCGCGATAGTAATGTGACAACGCGTGCACAAAAATGTTTTGGTTCTTCGTAAACTCATCCGAAAGACTCCCATCACCACGGTGCGCATCACTGACAATCACAAACTTTGAAGTGTCATTATAGGGAACTTCCAAAGCTTTTTGATAGGCTTCTGTTAAGCGATCAACTGTTTTCACTAAATTTCAACCCCAGCAATCATGATGTATAAACTCAAAAAACCTGTATAGAGAACCGTTAATAGATAGATGATTGGAACTTTTCTAACCCACAAGAAAAACATCAATAAAGCGGTAATCAAAAAGATCCCAACAAGAAGTATCCAAGCTTCTACAAGATAGAATAGAATTCCAAGATTTACATACACGTTCATCATAAAAACAGATAACAAACTAGCTTTTAAATAGTCAGCAAACTTTGTTTTTAAAAAGTAGTAAAGCATTCCAGCATTTAAAACTAAACTCAACATTCTACCTAAGCCCATGCTGAAACCAAACTGATATAAGATTAAAGAAAATAAAGCTGTCAGTATGAACAGTACGTTAAATCCCAGAAAACTTATAACCAAAACCGCAAGCACTTGACTGTAAAGATGTTTTTCAATGAATTTAAACATACTCAAACACCTTCTTTCTACTTCCATTATAACGACTAAAAAACAGCTTGTAGAGCTGTTTTGTGGTTTATCTTAATCTTTGTTGAGTACTTGCTAGATAGATTCGATACCAATCTTCGTGATCTAATTCAATTTCAAGAGCCTTAACTGCGTTTTCTAGACGTTCAATCTTGAAACTACCACTAATGGCTATACCCTGAACTGGGTGCTTGAGAAGCCAAGCATAGACCAAACTATC
>CAZHIG010000146.1:0-2931 GCA_964532705.1 uncultured Erysipelotrichaceae bacterium | reverse complement strand
AATTCACATTTAGGTCATGTGTTTAATGATGGACCTAAAGAATTAGGGGGATTACGTTACTGTATTAATTCTGCATCTCTTGAATTTATCCCGAAAAATAAGATGAAGGATATGGGATATGAAAAGTATCTTGCGCTCTTTGAAGTAGATGTCTAAAATAAAACAAGAACCCTATGGCCTTTAAACTAAGAAACTTTACTCACTACATGCGTGCGCTTGTTTTACAAAGATCGATTCTTTTAGCGCAAGAACATAAAATTAAAGTGATTGAACATACCCCTGAGCATGCGCATTATCATGTGCAAAATCAAAACAAAGATTATTATCGTGTTGAACTAAGACTAAAAGAGGATGAACTGACTTTTAGTCATTGTGAGTGTCCTTATCGAGGTGTGGGTCTATGTAAACACACAGGTGCTGCCATTATCAACTTGCTGGAAGAAAATGAGTTTAAAGTAGAAGACATTCAACAAGAAGAATTTGTGTATGATGATTCTGATGTCTTAGAGGATCATGATCCCAATACAGGCTTAAAAGATCTCATTAAAGAAATCAGTCTAGATAAGGATTTTGATTTGGTCAAGTTCTTATCGTCTCAAGAAAAAGAAGATCTAATGGCTTTTATTATGCGTTACCTTGAAGAAAGTGAAGACATACGTGTGGTTATCTTAGCTTATCTTTGGTATAAAAATGCACATAAAAATGAAAGGTATTCAAATTTAAGTTAATGAGAAAACTCTTACTTGCCTCTCAAAGCCCACGGCGTAAAGAACTTTTAGAAAGATTAGGTTTTCCTTTTGAGGTGCAAGCTTCTGACATCGATGAAGTGATTGATGAATCGATTCCTTTAGATCAAGCCATTGAAAAGCTTGCCTATCATAAAGCTTTAGAACTAAAGTCTAGTTTTCCCAATCACATCATCATTTCTGCAGATACTGTGGTGGTTTTAGACAATGAAGTTTTGGGTAAACCCAAAGATGAACAAGACGCGATCAATATGTTGACAAAACTCAGCGGCAAAAAACATCAAGTGATTACAGGAGTGTGTTTGTTACATGGTAGTCGGGCAGAAACGCATGCCTCAATTACTGATGTTTATTTTTCTGAGTTAAGTGATGAAGAAATCAATGCTTATGTAAAAAGTGGTCAAGCTTATGACAAAGCTGGGGCTTATGGCATTCAAGATGAGGGGGCATTCTTTATTCATAAAATCGATGGGGATTACTACACGGTAATGGGTTTACCCATTGCCCTCTTAAAGCATCGTTTAATCGCCTTTAATGACTCACTTTAAGGCTTGCATTCTTAAATATTATTTCGTATTATTATTAAGCACGCCGACATAGTTCAATGGCAAAACAGAGCAATGGTAATGCTCAGCTCCGAGTTCGATTCTCGGTGTCGGCACCAGTGTTTAAATAGAAGTCCTCAGGGACTTTTTTGTTTGTTATAATACTTTTAAAGAGGTTTACACATGAATCATCCAAGTTTAGTGATTTTAGCTGCAGGCATGGGGTCTCGATATGGTGGACTCAAACAAATTGATACAGTCGGTAATCATGGAGAATCGATCATTGATTTTAGTATTTATGATGCGATAAGAGCTGGCTTTAAGAAAGTCTATCTCATCATTCGTAAAGAACATGAAGACGCTTTTAATGAAGCTTTGGTCAATGATGTTCGTAGGTTTGTTGAAGTAGAATATATATTTCAAGATAAAAATGACTTACCTGAAGGCTTTAGCTGTCCAGAAGGACGTGAGAAACCTTGGGGAACCACCCATGCTTTATGGGCTTGTCGTAAACAAGTCAATGAGCCTTTTATGATATGTAATGCGGATGACTACTATGGTAAAGATGCATTTAAATCCATGTACGATTTCTTAAGTACTAAAGTTAGTGATACAGAGTATGCGATGGTCGGCTATCGTTTAAACAACACCTTATCTGACTCAGGTTCTGTCAGCCGAGGCGTTTGTGAAGTTGAGAAAGGCTTTTTAAAAGGGGTTGTTGAACGTAAAGAAATTAAACGTTTAAATGGTGAAGTCGTGGTGAGTGATGATGGATCCAATTGGACTTCAATCGATGAGAAACGACTGGTCTCTATGAATTTCTGGGGCTTTACACCTAAGATATTTAATTTAGCTGAGCGTCAGTTGATCGCATTTTTAAAACGTGAACTCGAGAAGAATCCCTTAAAGTGTGAACATGTGATTCCCACCATGATCGGAGAAACCTTGAATGAAGGTATGTATACCATCGAAGCTTTACCTTCAGAAAACACTTGGTTTGGGGTTACTTATCAAGAAGATAAGCCTTATGTGGTTAAGCAGTTCATCGAGTTTAAAGAAAATGGGGACTATCCATTCGATTTGTGGAAATGAAAAATGAGCCTAAGGGCTCATTTTTAATATGTGTGTACATAAAATTGAACAGATATTAAGATAATTGTTTATAAGTGTTAAAATTATTAAAAGAGGTGGGTGAAATGAATAAAGTATTAGGCTTGGATATAGGCATTACATCAGTTGGATGGTCAGTTATTGATCATGAGTCTGGTGATATTTTGGATTGTGGTGTACGTCTATTTGAAGAAGGTACTGCGTCAAATAATGTTGATAGACGTATTAAACGTTCAGCAAGAAGATTAAAGCGTCGTCGTCAAAATAGATTAGAAGATATGAAAAAACTACTAAGGAAGCATCAAATTATTGATGGTTCATTTAAGTTAGTTGATAATCCATATGAAGTTCGCGTTAAGGGATTAACACAAAGATTAAGTAATGCAGAGTTAGCTACTGCAATTTTACATATTACAAAAAGAAGAGGATCAAGTTTAGAAGTTGTAGAAGATGATGAGTCAAAAGAGAAAGAAAATCAAAAGCAATGAAACTTCTACTACGCCAGAAAATGTAACCTAAATTTCAAAACA
>CAZHIG010000145.1:2486-2959 GCA_964532705.1 uncultured Erysipelotrichaceae bacterium | reverse complement strand
TGGTCATAGTTAAAGTATAACTTATAACTTACCCATCTTACTTAAGCCCCAGAGTCCTAATCCATAACTGTTGGTGATGTGTCCCGCATCTTTATATCCAGGTTCCACATTGAAGTGAGCGTAATGAAGGTGGGGTAAGCCATATTTTGCTCTAAGGTCTTTGTAGGTAATGGATTGATTTTTTTCAAGATGAAAAGTATCTACAATTTCTTGGGGAATAGAGATAACTGGGCTTGTGCGTGTTTGTTCTTTCTTGGATTCATCGATTCTTCGAATCAAGGCAAAGAGTTCATCTTTAGGCAGTCTAAAATCGATAAGAAGGATGCCTCTTTGAGGAAGAGGTGTTTTGGTGTTGTGTATGACATAAAAGCCCATGGTTTTCTTCATCCACGATTCAATGTGTTTAAGTCCTTCATCCTTTTGATAATCCTCAGGCCACAGGGTGTCGTATTTTTTTATATAAAGAAAATATT
>CAZHIG010000145.1:1688-2476 GCA_964532705.1 uncultured Erysipelotrichaceae bacterium | reverse complement strand
ATAAACTGTGACCATTTAAAGTTCCTCCGTGATCTTATTGTGACTTTTTCATGGTTCCTATAAGTCAATTGCTGGTTAACCTTATCGAAGGCTAGAAATTCTATAATACGAGGGTAGTGTTGGTTCTTTGAAAACTAAATCAATCAAAGTGTGTGTGACTCAACAATGAACACAGACATACAGTACTTGTTTACACCTCTTAAAAGAGGGGTCAGAAACGAAAAACGTGAGGGAACAAGGTTGTGTCTTGTGTTGGAGTAAAACAGGGTGATCCATCGGTGAGTGGTGTCGTGTGAGCTTAATCCTCTCACATCCAATAAAGACACAACCTTCTTGCCTGGCAGCTTAAAAGATGGAGAACCGCATGCTGCAGAAGTCTGTCATCAACTTTGACGTTTGATCTGTGTAGGGCAAAGTTGTGGGTAATCAGTCCCACCGATTCACACAATCTTGTTTTAAAGCTAAAAACACGATGAATCGTACGATTAATAAACACTTGTTGGATCTGTTGTGCACCTAGGTAATGTGCACCTTAACTGTCGCCTAATAGCCCTCGTAAGGGGTAAGGCACTTTACTACAGGAGATGAAAAGCATCCTCAACAGCGAAATATTAGCGAGTAGCTAAAGGTGCAGATCCAACACTTCGTTAGATCGAGATGGCGAGTGGGCATCTAAAGTCTTTTGAAAAACAACGGTGATTTCAAAAGATAAGGATTGTGCTTTAAACGGTTGAAGGGGTTAAAATCCCGTATAACACTGATGCCATCGTACGCTCTAAATCCATAAA
>CAZHIG010000145.1:0-1678 GCA_964532705.1 uncultured Erysipelotrichaceae bacterium | reverse complement strand
CCTGAGAATTTACGCATTGCCTATTACCTGCATGCATTAAAGGTATCAATCCTTTCGTCAGCTTGACGTATGTTAAGCAACACAACACAAGTCATTTGGAGGTCAAATCCTCCCACACACTTACCTAAAAGGAGAACATGAAAAAACATCGCTACTTAACTAAACCTGTATCTGAGTACAAAGCTGCTCATGCCTATAACGTAGACATCCATGGTAAAATCCATGCGGGTCAACAAACTTACTCTGGTTTCTACTATGTCGTACCAAAACACAAAGCCAAAAATTTTCACCAACACATCATTAAACATCAGTGGGAACAATGGGTCATCTTATTTGAAGATGTGAAGAGAACGCAATCCAAACGTAAAATCACAAACTTCATTAAACACAGTGTCCCCATCCTCCTACAATCTGTAAATGCCAAAACTGGCATACAATTTAATCGCAATAAACTCTTACTGATCATTCGAGATCTCTTTAAACAAAATCTTTTAAGTAAGCACTATATTCTTCCTGCTTATCTACAAAGGGAAATCAAACGTTACCCTTCCTTAAATCCATACATAAAGAACTGAGTTAGCTCAGTTCTTTTTTTAATGATGATCCAGTTTTGAAAAATAGGTATCTAGATAATTCTGACAGCCAACAGCATTTTTATCTCTACCTTCGATCCACTTATCATAGGCTTTTTGGGTATTTTGTTGGGTCCCTAAACCCATGTAATACATGTATCCGATATCCCCCAAAGATTGAGTAATGCCCATCTTGTAGGCTTTAACCATATATTTAAATGCGCGATCATAATTGATCTTAGTACCTATCCCTTCATAAAAGGCAGAGCCCAAAGCATTGAGTCCATCAGGATCATTGAGCATGGCTGATCTAAAGAACCAATAGAAGGCTTGTTTATCATCTTGTGGATAAAATCGTCCTTCATGATGAAAAAGTCCAAGCAACATTTGAGCTTTTGACACATCTCTTTCAGCCCCATTTTCTAAAAAATACATCGCAATTTCACTCAAACCTTGACTTTTAAAGGTGTGAAACATAGACACAATGTACTCTTTTTCTCCCCTTAAAAAAGCTTGGAGTTCAAAGTAACCCTTCTTTTGAATAAATCCTTCTATTTTCTCAGTCTCATCGAGTGGGTGTTCAGGATCTAGAAGGTACAAAAGATACTCAAATACATTTCGTTTATACGTTTTGAAATCAATGTCTTGATATTGAGTTTCATATGTATCGAGTAATTTTAAGCCTTTATAAAATGCTCTTTCATTCAGTAAATCATCCACCTCATTAATCAATTCAATATATTGTTTAGGTTTTTCTTTGGACTGCTCGATGTTACTGATTTTCTTAATGTCTTTACTCATGTTAGTTCACTCACCATGACCTTATCGATATCCTTTAATTCAAATGAAACAATTTTGTATCCATCTTCTTCTTTAACGGCTTCAATTAAAGCTGCAAATTGAAACTTTAAATCTGTGTGATTAAAGATGCTCCGTACAACATCTTCATTCACAGCCCCTTTAAAAGGGGAAATGTCAGCAAAAATCAAAACAGGGATGAATTTATCCTCTTTGATCGCTTGAAGGTGAGGGATCATCGTAAAATACTTATCTTTTAGAATGACTTTATACCCCTCATCGTTGATGTACATCGCTGTCTCATATTT
>CAZHIG010000144.1:480-2992 GCA_964532705.1 uncultured Erysipelotrichaceae bacterium | reverse complement strand
GAAGGTCATCGTTTTGGGAAAGTACACTTAGAAGACTTAAACTTTAACAAACGTCATTACACGGGTTTAAAGGGCTATGGTCAATCGAAAACAGCGCAGCTTTTAAACATGTTGCATTGTGCATCAGGTTTAAAGAAGAAAGGCATCCGCATCAATGCGATGCATCCAGGGGATGTGAAAAGCAACATTGGTCAAAACAATGGCCTGGTGTATAAAACCTTCAGTAAGTTTTTCATTCAACCCATTCTACAAGATGTCCACCGAGCCTCCGATGCGATGCATTATCTACTCGCGGATAAAAGCTTACTCAATACAAGGGCTCATTTCTTTCACTTAACAACCCTTGAAAAACCTGCAGACTATGCCTTAGATGAAACTTTAGCCAAAGCCTTGGTGGATAAGAGTTTAGAACTGATTGAAGCCTATCTTTAATAAAGTTACGCATAAAGCGTAACTTTTATTTTAAGGAACTTGTAATGATTTAGCATATAATATCATTACAGAGGTTGAGCCATGAGTACAAACATTCAAATTCGAATCAGTGAGCAAGAGAAAAAAGAAGTCGAACGTATTTTTAAGTCTTTAGGTCTTAGCACCACGCAAGCGATTAAATTGTTTTTAAAACAAGTACAACTTCATCAAGGCATTCCTTTTGAGCTTAAACTTCGAGATTTTAATGAAGGATCTAAAGAAGCGTTTAAAGAACTTGAAGCCATAGAGCATGGATTCGTTGAACCAGAACCAATGAGTTTTGAGGAATTAAAAGAATACCATCATAAGTTATAAGTGTGTGTGTACGACAATTAATAATCACAACGAAATACATGCAAGACATCAAACGATTGAAATTACGTAATGATCCCTTGGGTGAGCTTGAACTTCTTTTGTCTTTTTAAATATCTGATAAGCATCTAGCTTTAAAATATAAGCAAGATCTTTTAGTAGGTACGTATGCGACGTTCTTTGAGTGTCACATAAGACCTGATTGGTTACTGATTTATAGAGTTTATGATTCAAAAATTCTTCTCCATAGAACAGGTACACATTCTGATTTATTTAAGAAATAAAAAAAAACACCACCTAGGCACATTCATGCTTCCGGTAGTTCAGTATGATTCTAACATGATAATTATCAAATTTAAACCCATTCAAGTGAAGATGGGTTCTTTTTTATACAATGCCTAAAAAGGGGGAAGTATGCGTCTACAAATTGCAGCCTCTAACTTAGTGATTCTAAGTATTCTACTTTTAAACTTTAAACATTTATCGGGGTCTAAGAAACTGAATGCGAAGATCTTCTATGGGATTATGCTTACGACTTTTGTGATGGTGATTCTTGAAAACATGATTTATCTCTTTTCTGATCATCTTGTTTTAAGCCAATATGTTGAAAGCATTAGAGTCTTATTTTATGCGTTGGTACCTTTATATCCTTTGTTGAGTTTGTTGTATGCGGAAACTTGGATGTATGGAAACTCAAGCTTTAGTCGAATGATGTTGATGGGGGTTGGAACACCTTTTATCTTTAATCTCTTCAATGTATTATTTTGGTACTTGAGTCAGGATGAAATCCATCCCGATAAGCTCTTAAGTACACGCTTTGGCATCTTGTATTTAGGTGCTGCCTTTTTCCCTTTGGTCTTTACATGGATTAAAATGATCATCCAAAGAAAAAACTATGATGCAAGAAGCATCTATGAACTTTTTATCATATCCATTCCCGTTGCCCTGGGAGGGACTCTACAAGTGCTAGACCCTAGTCTTCCTAGCTTTTGGACAGGGGCCATCATTTCTCAACTCATCGCCTATTTTTATCTACTCAGTGGGTATGCGACTAAGGATGCCTTGACACAAGTGGGTAATCGTAGAGCATTAAGCTTAGAAGAGAAACAAATGTTGCAAAGTTCTAAAGCGTTTATTGGGGGTATCCTGATTGATGTCGATCGCTTTAAACAAATCAATGATACTTATGGTCATGCCTTAGGGGATGACGTCTTAAAAGAAGTGGCCAATCTTCTTCAAAGATCGGTCTTTGTTAGAGATGGCGTATATCGTTTAGGGGGAGATGAGTTTTTGGTTTTACTAAACTTAGAAGATCCTAAAGACATTCGTCACATTTCTTCTCGTATAGAAGAAAATCTCAGTTATCTCAATCATTCAAAAAACTATCCTTTTACGCTTTCACTCAGTCTTGGGATGGACGTACAGGTTTTAAAATCGACTTCTAGCATTCATGCCTTTATTGAAAACTTAGATGTGAAAATGTATGAAACCAAGAAAGAACATCATGAAGCCTTGGAAGCGGTTTAAATTATAGAATAGCTATGCTTGTTATTTTGAGAATGATTTGTTATTTTTAAAGTGTTAATCGCCCATGGAGGCAGAACAAAAGCCAAATTATTGGCTTTTTTCGTGGGATAAATTGTTTGGGTATTGCTTAAATTGTAATGAATAAGATGAATACTTATCTATACACTCACTATTTTTTCTATATTAGTATCAATAAAATTCG
>CAZHIG010000144.1:0-470 GCA_964532705.1 uncultured Erysipelotrichaceae bacterium | reverse complement strand
TTAAGTGAGTTTTTCAACATTTTACAACTTGCTTCAAAAGAAAAAAATGTAACAGTGCCCCCAATGACCCCACCAAGAAGAGGAATTGAATTTTTAAAGAATCCAGCAAATACGTCTTTGGTCATTTTTTTGCCAAACCATTTTGCAACTTCTTTAACTATAGGGTATATAGTGCCCTTTGTAAGTGCAGTATTTAGTAATTTCTTCTCTACACCTGTGGCTAAAGCCTTGCTTATAACTTTGATTGCATTATTGGCATTAGCAGAACCATACATAACTCCTAAACAGAGAATAAGAATATTCATGGTTTCAGAATCTAACACATTGCTATTTTCATTAATTTCAATTTCTGGGAAACCATAGAGATATAGTAGTTTTTGAGTGGCTCGTAGCATATAGCCGTAATATTGAATGATGTCAGCTGGAATGGTAGCAGCCATGGCTAAGCCACCCGGTAAACCTGCTGCTGT
>CAZHIG010000143.1:0-2998 GCA_964532705.1 uncultured Erysipelotrichaceae bacterium | reverse complement strand
TCTGATTTTGGTTTTTTCATATTTACTCCTTAATAATTCATATAATAAATCATATAATTAATATTAAAAAAATGCAAACGCTTAAATAATCATATAATTCACTAATAATTCATAAATATGGCTTGTTTACGAATTATAGATTCACTATACTTTGGGTGCGTATAGAAAGTAGAGGTTGTGTTATGGCAAGCGTAAAAGACATGAATCGTGAAAAATGGGTGTTGAGTTCATTTCCTGAATGGGGAACTTGGCTCAATGAAGAAATTGATGAAGAAGTCGTTGAAAAGGGCAAGTTGGCCATGTGGTGGTTGGGTTGCGTTGGGATTTGGTTTAAAACTGAAAACAATACAAATTTGGTGATGGATGCTTGGTTTGGAAATGGCAAACGGACTAAAAAAGAAAAAGAGATGAAGCCATTTCATCAAATGCGCAATATGACCGGGGGTAAGCTTCTACAACCTAATCTTAGAGCCAGTCAAATGGTTTATGATCCCTATTCAGTAACCACTGTGGATGCTGTATTGGCAACGCATTTCCATGCGGACCATATCGATATTAATATGGCAGCTGGAGTACTACAAAATGTGAAGGAAAAAGTTCCTTTCATCGGTCCTAAAAAATGCATTGAGATATGGCGTGGATGGGGTGTACCAGAAGATCAACTTAAGGAAGTTAAACCAGGCGATGTGATCAAGATTAAGGATACTGAAATTGTGGTTTTAGATTCATTTGATCGAACATGCTTGGTGACAACGGATCAAGATATTAGAGGCATATGTCCAAATGATATGGACGATAAAGCAGTGAACTATTTGGTAAAGACACCAGGTGGAAATGTCTATCATTCAGGAGACTCTCACTATTCAATCTACTTTGCCAAACATGGTAAAGATCATCAAATTGATGTTGCCTTTGGTTCTTATGGAGAAAATCCTGTGGGCAATCAAGACAAGATGACTTCAATTGATGTCTTAAGAATGGCAGAAGCACTAAAAACTAAAGTGGTCATTCCTTTGCATTATGATGTGTGGACTAATTTTAAAGCAGATCCAAGAGAGATCACGATGCTATATGACTTTAAGAAATACAGCCTGCACTATCAATTTGAACCTTATATCTGGGATGTGGGTGGGAAATTTATCTATCCAGATGATGCCCATAAGCGCCAATTTCATTTTAGAAGAGGATTCGAAGATGCCTTTGAAGAAGAACAAAACGTTCCCTTTAGGTCTATCCTCTAATGTTAAGAGAATTTGTAAACAATCAGCACACTGTATTCGCTAAATCCTTCGATTCTTGGGAATCAGCCATCATAGCAGCCTGTCAACCGCTGATCAATGATGGTAGCATCGATGAACGCTACATCGAGTCCGTGATTCAATGTGTCAAAGATTATGGTCCTTATATTGTCATTGCCCCTATGGTGGCGATGCCACATGCTTCTACAGGGGCTGTCGGGGTTTATAAGAATCACATCGCCTTTATGAAGGTCGAAAAACCTGTCTCATTTGATCCAACGAATGTAGAGTATGATGCAAAATTGTTCTTCACTTTAGCGGCAGAAAACAGTGAAAAGCATTTAGAGAATATGATGCGCTTATCAGAAATGTTGATGAATGAAGATTTACTAAAAGATTTGATGAATGTCACGTCAGATCAAGACTTATTGGATTTAGCAGATCGGTATTTATGAGCGCTGAGGGGCGACTCAAAATATATAAAAATCGAAAGGAGATTACATCATGGATTTATTTCTTAAAGGTTGGACGTATTTCGCGTCAAACATCTTAACGGTTCCAGCTTATTTCATTGGTTTAATCGTACTTGTAGGTTACGTACTATTACGTAAACCTTGGTATGAAGCCTTTGCTGGATTCATTAAGGCAACAGTCGGGTATATGATTTTAGGCATTGGTTCTGGAGGATTGGTTAACAGTTTTAGACCTATCTTAGTAGGTTTGAAAGATCGTTTCCAACTCTCAGCAATGGTTATTGATCCATACTTTGGTCAAAATGCAGTGACTGCAGGTTTAACCGAAATGGGTCGTAGTTTCTCATCTGTTATGTGGTTACTCTTGTTTGCATTTATTTTCAACATCGTTTTGGTTGCTTTCCGTAAGGTTACCAAGATTCGCTCAATCTTTACCACTGGGCACGTTCAAATGCAACAAGCAGCGATCGCTTTCTGGGTTGTGCTCTTTGCTTTCCCAGATCTTCAAGAAATGCAATATCTCATCATTATGGGGATTGTTCTTGGAACTTACTGGGCAGTCGGCTCTAACTTAACCGTTGAGTACACTCAAGAGTTGACCGATGGGGCTGGTTTCTGTGTGGCGCATCAACAAATGTTTGGGATTGCTCTTTTCTCGGAATTGTCAAAGAAATTCTTTGGCGGAAAAGACAGTCAAAAATTAGAAGATATTAAATTACCTGGTTTTATGTCTATCTTTAATGAAAACATGGTGGCGACTTCTGTCTTGATGATGTTATTCTTTGGAATCATCTTGGTCATTTTAGGTCAACCTTACCTGATTGAAGCTAAATTCTTGGCTGAAGGTAAATCATTCTTCTTCTATATCTTAACCACTTCATTGAATTTTGCAGTTTACTTAGCAATCTTACAATTGGGTGTTCGAACATTCGTTACTGAATTAACGAATTCATTCCAAGGGATCTCCACTCGTTTACTTCCTGGGGCTGTTCCTGGAATCGATGTTGCAGCAACCTATGGTTTCGGTGCGGCTAATGCCGTTCCGATTGGCTTCTTATTTGGAGCTGCAGGACAATTCTTGGCTATTATTTCCTTAATTCTTCTCAAATCTCCTGTACTTGTCATCGCAGGTTTCGTTCCAGTCTTCTTTGACAACGCAACGATTGCTGTGTTCTCGAATAGTAAAGGTGGTTTCAAAGCTGCAATGGTTATGCCTTTCATTGCTGGTTTGGTTCAAGTCTATGGATCCGCATTGTTTGCCCATTTCATTGGCTTAGCCGTCTATGG
>CAZHIG010000142.1:0-2998 GCA_964532705.1 uncultured Erysipelotrichaceae bacterium | reverse complement strand
TGTCCGTAATCATCAAAGGACAAGCCCCACATAAACGTTGATGTTTGCACTTAGGTTTAATCCGTTTTGGACTGCTTTCTAAGACATAATGATCAGTACTGACAAAGTATTTTCCTTTGTCTTCAAAACGTTTAACTTCAACGCTTTCATTGGGTAAAACACCCGATATAAAAATCGGTTTTTCTTTGAAATAACCGATTCCTTCACCATTGATCCCTGATTTAATGACTTGTACTTTCATTAATCTGAAAGTCCCCAACTGGGCACTTCTGTTGATCTTCGAATAAGTACTGTTTTTTGATAATCTGTTTGATTTAAAAAACGTAGAATGTTTTCTTCTTGTTCTGCTGTACAGCCCACTAAGAATTTAATCTGAACATCTTTGTTTAAAATATCGGCAGCAATGATCACCGCATTCACTTGATGCGAGCTAATGCTTCCTTTATACATCGAGATTCCTGGGTGGTCTTGAGTTTGGGTATCTTTAAGAATCCCATAATCAACAGGATAAATTAAGTTTGCGTATTGCGAATGTTTAGAACCTGCCACTTGAGTCAATTCAAAGTGACTTGACAGCAGTAATGTATCCAGTTTTTGCCAGAAAAAGGCATTGTTTTCAAATGTATTCATCTTGACCTCACTTCCATATTTAAGCTTTTTTAATAACCTTGTCAATTGTATCACTCTTTATAAGCGATTCAGTCTTAAATTCAGTTTTTTAATCACTTCCATTAAATCATACTCCTCAAGCATGCTCATCACATCCAATAAAATCATGGCAGAACCATAAGCATCCGATAAAGCATTGTGGTGATCTAAAGTATAGTTTAGATGCTCACACACGGTATTGAGCTTGTGATTAATCAACGAAGGATAGGCTTTACGTGCGATTTCCAGCGAATCGATATACAAGAGTGAAGGACTCTTTAAACCATAAGCGTGCATACATGCTTCTAAAACAGACAAATCAAATCTAGCATTGTGAGCCATTAAAATGGCTTCTTGAAACAAATCTAAAAGTTTAGGATAGATCATCGCAAAACTAGGCGCATCCTTAACCATGTCGGGATGTATCTTATGAATCTCAATGTTTCTTAAGTCAAAGCGATCATACGCTGGATGGGGTTGAATCAGTTGGTGGTACTCTTCCACCAGAACCCCATCTTCAAACACAACCACCCCAATGCTGCAAGCTGATGCCAAGGCATTGTTGGCTGTTTCAAAATCAAGGACACACACTCTCATCGCAATTGCTCCAAGATCAAAGTGATCATTAAAAGTAACAAGACCATTACTAGTAATGGTTGAATGATTTTCTTTCCTAACTTGACGGTAAAATGCGCGCCTAGCACATTCCCCATGATCGAGAAAATTGCGGCCAATAAACCTAAACGATAATCCACATGACCCTTAAACCCAAAGATCACCATCGCAGCAATGCCTGAAGATAGATTAATGATTTTCGCGTTGGCAGAAGCGTGGGTTGAAGACATCTTAATCCAGTAGACAAAGCCAATGATTAATAAAGTGCCTGTCCCTGGCCCAATAAAACCATCATACATGCCCACGGTTAATGAAATCACGGCCATTTTAACCCAACTTAAATGTGTGCTTTCATCGGTATGTTCTGCTCTTTTTTGAAGAATTAAGATTGCCATGATTGGAATGATCGCAATCAATACTTTTTCTAGAAGTTTTGTTGAAACTTCAAGTGCAATTAACGACCCAATGCTTGAACCGACAAAAGCAAAAAATGCTGAAAAGAAAGCCACTTTAAGCAAGATTTTTTTATGCATGAAATACGTAATACTGGCACTGAAAGTCCCAATCGAACTGGACAGTTTATTGGTTCCCATTGCAGTATGCATATCAATGCCTGCTAAAAGGTAGGCAGGTAATGCAATTAAGCCTCCACCTCCTGCAATGCTATCGATGAAACCCGCCAAAAAGACCATGGGTAGGACAATGACTAAGTCAGACATGGCTGTATTTTATCATAGAAGCACGCTATACTTTAAGCATGAAAAAAATACTCACTGAATTTAAATCTTTCATCAATCGCGGCAATGTGATTGACTTAGCCGTTGCCGTGATATTAGGGGCCAGTTTCAATAAAATTGTCAGTTCTTTGGTCAATGATATCATCATGCCATTAATCTCTCTTTTAACCGGAGGGGTTGATTTTAAAGACTTGGTTTTTATCCTGAATGCAGAAAGTGGACTCACTTTAGGCTATGGTTTATTCCTTCAAAACATTCTCGATTTTCTCATCATTGCAGCCAGTGTTTTTGTGATTGTAAAGGTGTTTGAGCGCTTCAAACAAAAAGAAGTCGTAAAGACGACTTCTGAATTAGATGTATTAAAAGAAATCTTAGAAGAATTAAGAAAAGTTAAACATTAACCATTCTGGTTTTAGAATCATTAAGATGCCTAATAATACCATAATAATGCCGCCAACCAAATGTGCTGTCCGCGCATATTTTGAAGACATGCCACTGAGTTCTGAACTCTTCATCGCCAACACAAAGATTAAAACATCATCTAAAATAAAGAATCCTACATACAACAACATATAAGCCCCATATTCAAATGAACTTAAGTCATTTAAACTCAGCACTTGTGTGAATAAAACAGGAAGTCCTGCAGAACAAATCATCTCAACCAAATTGACCGAAATGGCTAAAACCATGGTTCCGAAGATGGCCAAGGCAAACATCGGTTCAGATATGATTTGACGAATGCGAACACTGATCTTTTTACGTTTATGATCATCCATCACTTCACAACCTGGTTTGGTGGTGAGATATCGATGTATGTTGAAAGCTGCACCCGCAAAAGCAATGAGTGCAATCAGCAATCTAATCCATGTAATGGATCCAAAGATCAGGGTAATGTTAAGCCAAGACACCATAAAGAAGAGATACATGATGGCCGTCGTTAATAAGAACACAGCGCCTAAAAGCCATTTCTTCCAAGCTTCTTCTAAATGGAAAAGCAT
>CAZHIG010000141.1:0-3013 GCA_964532705.1 uncultured Erysipelotrichaceae bacterium | reverse complement strand
TTTTCTTTGCTTTCAGTGCTACTTTGCGAAGTGCATCCATCTCTGCTTGCGCTTCATCATTAAAGTTAAGTGCATTCATAACGGACTCAATCACTTCGTAATCAAAACCTTGGAGTGCCATCTTTTGGTTAAGGCTTTGTTTAAGTGCTCTAAGTGATTTATCTTTGATACTAGCTTTAGTTTTTTGTGCAAATCTTAAGGCATTCTCATATTCATCTTCCAATATTTCGTCCGATAAAGCTTGTTGAATGAGTTCTTCATCAATGCCCTTTTTACGCAAATTACGAATCACTTTGTGCTTACCTTGGAGTAACGCTCGATACGAGTTGACCATACTTTTTGAGAGTTCAGCATCATCAATGTATCCTTTGGATTCTAAATGTTCAATCAGTTGGTTGATTTGTCGAATGGATAAAGTGGTTTTCTCATTTAAGAAATCATACATCTCTTTAAGACTTCGATCTTTAGAAGCCAATTTTCGAATGGCCATTTGATAAGCCTTGGCATATTGCTCATTGCTCAGTAAATCATCAATGGTTTCTTTATTCACTGTCTTCCCCTTTCGAAGTCCTTTTTCAACAAACATCTCTTTGCTAACTAGGATACTTAATTTCTTTTGACGTCTTACAAACTGACATTCTATGACATTGTCCTTGGTTTCAATGGTTTCTAAATCCATTGAAGATTTAACTCCATCTATGGCCAAGTCATATACTTTGAGTACCTTCTCAACAAAGGTTTCCTGACGATACTCAAACGTTTTAGAAAGGCAGTTAGCTTGTATCTTTTGGACATCTTCTTGACTCAACAAAAGGAATTCTTGCATCTTTTGGCCAAAATCTTGTGTTGATTTAAAGTAGAACCCTGTTTGTTTTTCAATCACTAAATTTTTTAAGACTTCATCTTCACGCGCAAACACAGGTTTATGACTCGCAAAAGCTTCAATAAAGGTCATGCCTTGGGTTTCAGTCGTTGACGCAGAAACAAATACATCTGATAAATGGTAATACTGTGCCACTTGATCATTAGGGACTTTACCTAGGAAATGCACTTTGTTTGAAGCTTTGATTAAAGAAGCTTGAAGTTTTAAAGCTTCTAGCTCAGGTCCGCCGCCAACGATTACCAAATGGCATGAAACTAAATTTTGATCAATTTTATCAAATCCATCAATGACCAAATCAATCGACTTTTCTTTGGCAATCCGTCCTACAAATAAAATTACTTTTTCATTATTATTAATTTTCAGTTGAGATCTAAGATTTGTTAATTGAAACTTTGTACTGTGCTTAGGATCAAAGCGATCTAAGTCTAAACCGGTTGGAACAACATGGATTTCATTTTCAACACCATAACCCAACAACATTTTTTTGGTTTTCTCTGAGGGAGAAATGATGGCATCTGCACTATCAATGTATATCTTTGAAAGCTTTGAGACCGTCTTTTTCGCAAGTTTGTCAAAAGCTTTAGATTTAAACACATTAACATAATGGGTGTAGTCTTCATAGGTTGTGTGGTACGTAATCGTAATGGGTAAGCTAAGTAAGCGAGCAACCAATCTTGCAAAGATCCCAATGCCAAACTCAGTATGGGCATGTATCACATCGAGGTTCATATCTTTAACATATTGATAAGCTCTTATGTGTAAAGGTGACGTTAAGACATAACCATACATGTTTTTAAGTTCTATTCCTGGTAATCTTAAAATTTTATTTTCATAAGATATGGATAAAAGGGATGGATGGGTTGTAATCACAAAAACCTCATGACCTGCTTTTTCCAATCCTTTTTGTAAAGTTACGATGGAAGACACAACGCCATTAATTTCGGGTAGATAGGTATCACTGAATAAACCAATCTTCATCTTAGCTCTCCTAAAGTTTTCTCATAAATCGCCTTTAATTCTTTACCAATTTTATCGAGACTTCTTGCTTGCGCAATCTCATATCCTTCACTTGTTGTATCTTTGAGTTCATTGACTAAAAGCGCTTCAATAATCTTTATGAAGGAAGGATTATCAGTTCCTTTAAAACATGAAATATCATGTTTTAACCACTCTTCATAAACGCCAATGTCACGAACAAGGACCGGACATTTTGCGGCAAGTGCTTCGAGTACAACAATTCCTTCTGTTTCCTCATAGGATGGGAAAAAGAAAAGGTCGCTATTCATGAAGGCCCCTTCAATGATGGCACCTTTGACATAACCTGGCAAAATAACATTCGAAGGATGATTATCGATGACCAAGCGTAGTGAGGCAGGAATGCTGATGCTTGGAGAGTGTCCAAACCAGATAAACTTAACGTCTGGGAAATGTTTAGCAACTTCAATAAAATCATGGATGCCTTTACGGTGAAGATAAAGACCAACCCCGATGATGACTTTTTGATCCTCTTTTAAATGGAAATATTTTCTAAAGGCTTTGACTTTATCTTCATCATATTGGTAGCGACTTAAATCGATCCCATTGCTTAGAGGATAAATCGGTAAATCCAAACCGTAGTTAATTAATAACTGCTTTGCATATGGGGTTGGGGTTATGATGGCATCGGCTTGTCGATATAACGATACAAGATGACGTTTAAACAAGGGGGCAATTTGATTGGATAAAACATATGAATTCTTAAAATCTTCTTCGGTTGAATGCGCATGATAAATTACTGCTTTATTTTGTTTTTTAGCTTTACTTAATACAGCCATTGAAGCTGGCCCAATGGTGTTGATGTGAAGCAAATCATAGTCTTCATTTGGGTCTAAGGTATATGAAAGACCTACAGATTCTAAGGCGCGCTTTTGATGATGTAAGGCGCGACCAATGCCTGAGGTTTGAATGAGTTTTTCGGCTTCAAAATACACACAGATTTTCATATTTTGCCATCTCATTATACCATAAAAAAAACAGGGCTAATTCAGCCCTGTCTTCCTTAGTCAACCAGTCTCTTTAGACGATTATAACGTCTGGCAGCATCTTGTTGAGATTTAAGAATCAATTCTTCAGCATGTGCTGGATTTACAT
>CAZHIG010000140.1:1542-3014 GCA_964532705.1 uncultured Erysipelotrichaceae bacterium | reverse complement strand
AAGGCTTTCAAGAAATCTAACCCAACAAGAGTTATCTTCACTTTCTGGTATTGATCAAGCCAACTTGAGTCGGATTGAAAAGGGGATTGCCAATCCCAGCCTTCATACCTTACAAAGATTGGCCAAAGCCATGGGGATGCATATTGAATTGAAGTTTGTGGAGAATAAATAAGAAATTCCTAAGAAACTAGGAATTTCTTTTTTTATTCCAAGTTTATAGTGAAAAACATTGAAGTAATATATCATTTATGATATTTTAAAGGAGTATTCATGATTGTAGAGATACACTACCGTGTTGAAGATGATTTTGAGGATTTACTCAAAGTTAATCAAAAACTGAGTTTAAAGGTTTTAAGTTCAATGAGCTTATTACAAGAGAGAGGCTTGTCTTTACTAGAAACTAAGTTTCTTGAGTTTATAGAAAGAGATGTTTATGCACTAAGAGTCGATGCATTTCAACATTTTGTACGTTTATATTTATATCGAGATAAGTATAAAATGATTGTGTTCTACATCATACTTAAAAAGACAAATGCTATCCCTAATCATGAACTTAGAAACATAAGAAATCGTTTGAGATCCTTAAAGGAGGAAACATATGAAGCATAAGAATAAAAGATTTGACGATATTTTAAATGAGAAACTTCACGATTCTAAGTTTAAAGAACACTATGATGAGGCATATCTTCGTATGTCACTTGCGATTGAATTTACCAAAAGAAGAAAAGATTTAGGCATTTCACAAACTGAATTGGCTAAACGTATACATACAAAACAGAATAATATTTCAAGATTTGAAGCGGCTAAAGTTAACCCAAGTCTGGATACATTACAAAGAATGGCAAAGGCTTTGGGTTTAAAACTTAAAATAGAATTAGAGGCTTAAGAGCCTCTTTTTTTTAGACTTGTGATAATTATGGTATCGTTATTTTATGAGAACTGAATATGATGTGATTGTAGTGGGCGGTGGTATGGCTGGTTTAACCGCGACAGCCTACTTACTGAAAGAAAAAAAACAGGTCCTTCTGATCGAAAAAGATGAACATTTAGGGGGCTTAGTGGGTGCCTTTAAGGTGAATGGATTCACTCTAGACAAAGGTGCTCGTGGCATCATTGATTCTGGTATCGTTTTTCCCATGCTTAAGCAATTGGGTTTAAGCCTTGAGTTTGTGGATAACCCCATTGAGATGAGGGTTGAGAATGAGACGGTGACTTTAAGTCGTAAAGACGATTTAGAAGCGTATCGTTTGATGTTGAAGAAACTCTATCCTGATCATACAAAAGATGTGGATCGTATTTTAGAAGAGATTTATAAAGTCATGGGCTATATGGATGTCTTATATGGAATTGAGAATCCTTTGTTTTTACCCAAGCCTTATTCAATGGACTATTTGAAGAATACTTTATTGCCATGGATGTTGAAGTTTTTACCCAACATTCTTAAAGCGGAAAAGATGATGGAGCCCATTGAG
>CAZHIG010000140.1:0-1442 GCA_964532705.1 uncultured Erysipelotrichaceae bacterium | reverse complement strand
TTTACAGCCAAAGAAATCTTATGGGCTGCAGACATTAATACGCTCTACCAAAGAATTAGCCCTGATCATTTAAAGCCTAAAGAACTTAAAAATTTAAGGGATAAACAAAAACAATATGCGTCTTTAAAAGGGGCAGATTCCGTCCTATCGAATTACTTTATGGTGGATCTTGATCCTAAAGAAGTTGAGAAATACTTTGGTTGTCATGTGTTCTATACCCCTAGTAAAGAGGGTTTATCTAAACTTTCACTGAATGATATTAGAACCCATTCTGGTTTTGTGTCTGATGAAGGGCAGCTCTTTGAATGGATGGGAGAGATGTTGAGGCATACCACCTATGAGATCTCCATTCCGGTATTAAGGGATCCTTCATTAGCACCTATTGGTAAGAGTGCACTGATTGTATCCTTCTTGATGGATTATGGGTTGACCCAGCATTTTAAAGACTTAGGTTTATATATTAAACTCAAAATGTTTGTGGAAGAAACGGTCTATGGATTGCTCAGTGAAAAAGCCCCTGTGCTTAAAGATCGATTGATTCAAACCATTACGTCAACGCCATTAACCATTCAACAAAGAACCAATGCGCATGAAGGGTCCTTGTCGGGCTATTCGTTTAAAAACAAACCGTTTCCGGTTCAGTATAAATTCTTATCGGTTTCTAAATCCGTGTTTACGAGCTTTAAACACATTAAACAAGCTGGCCAATTTGCCTTCAATCCTGCAGGGGTTCCCGTTGCGATTTTGACCGGGAAACTGGCTGCAGATCAAATTCTAAAGGACTTACAAAAATGGAAAGATTAAATGCAGATCTCGTAAGAGATAAATGGTCTAAGACCTACAATGAGCTTGGAAAACCAGATTGGTCACATATATTTCCTTATTATGCCCAAGACATTGTCTTTCAAGATTCGATTCAAAAAGTGGAAGGTTTTGAAGCCTTTAAAGCGATGTGTGATCGCTTAACCGATCGTTGTCAGTCGCTAAGAATGGATCTTTACTCAGTTGTAGAAGACAAGGATCTTATTATCTTAGAGTGGAAGATGACGATGGAGTTTAAGAAGACGCCCAGTACGCCTTTATTTGGATCAACGTTCTTAAGACTGAATTCAGAAGGTTTGATTATGCATCAAAGAGATTATTACGATTTATGGGGAGACATCTTTAATGGGATCCCTAAGTTTAAACCACTATACCGGAAATGGATGGCAAAATATTTTGGCTAAAAAAGAACTCCCAGATCAACTTAAATTCTTAGAAAATCGTAAAGCTCCACTTCATCAAACTCAAGACAGTGTACAGGGTAAACGAATCCTACTCAGTGGGGCTACCTCTGGTATTGGACTCGCTTCTGCACATCGCTTAAGTAAAGATGGGGCTCAACTGATTCTTTTGATACGTAATCTAGAAAAAGGCATGGCTTTAAAAGCAGAACTAGAAAG
>CAZHIG010000139.1:0-3052 GCA_964532705.1 uncultured Erysipelotrichaceae bacterium | reverse complement strand
GAAAGCGTCAAGTTTCATTTAAAGAAGGGACGAGCTTTGTTATAATTTAAAACGTAATGACTGAAAATATTCGCAAAAAAAGAAGAAGAATTAAACGTAAAGCATGGTTAGCAATCTTGTTTGTGATGGGTGTCCCCCTTGGTTTTTTTGGGGCCATTAGCTATGAACGTTTAACCCATGAAGATGGATATGCACTCTTTGTTGAGGGTGAACTTTACGCTACGCTTGATTCACAAACAAAATTTCAAGATTTGATTCAAATACATACCGATCACTATAAAAGCAGCTATCGTTTACCCTATGATGCAAAAGTTGAGATTTCTCAAGACATTAAAATTGAAGAAGTTCGGGTATTGAAAGGGAATTTTGATTCTGAAGAAAGTGTTTTAGACAAATTATCACTGCTTGAAGAAGAGGCCCACATTTACGCTGTAGAGTCTGGAGACAATCTTTGGAACATTGCAATTGAAAATGAAATTCCTTTATCTCAAATCATTAAATATAATCCTAGCCTAGATCCTGATAAAATCTGGCCAGATGATCAAATCATTTTTGAACCTGAGAACCCAGTATTGGATGTCGTGGTAGAGTATGAACAAAGTTTATTTGAAGATGTTCAATATCCAACAGAGTATATACAAGATGCGAGTTTATACACTTCACAACGTATCGTACTACAAAAAGGTGTTTATGGGAAAAAGGAAGTCACTTACCAAGTAGGCTTAGTCAATGGTTTTGAGGAAGAACGTTATGTAGTTCAAGAAACACAATTGGTTGAACCGATAAAAGCGATTGTTAAAGTTGGAACGAAGCGTACTTTAGTTCGAACTTCTACTTCGAATTTCGGGGTTACCAATGGAAGACTCACCAGCAATTATGGTTATCGAGTCCATCCGATTACAGGCGTTCGTACTTTCCATGCGGGGATTGACATCGCCGCTCCAACAGGGACTGCGATTTATGCTTATACAGATGGCACAGTGATTGATATTGGCTATGATAACTACTATGGGAAATTCATTATGTTGTCTCATGGTGGAGGACTGGTCACCATCTATAAGCATCTATCCAGTTACAATGTGAGCTTTGGAGATAAAGTTAAAGTTGGCCAAAAGATTGGTGGGATGGGGAGTACAGGGTTTAGTACTGGATCACATTTACACTTTGAAATCAGGGTCAACGGTACAGTCAAAAATCCATGGGATTATATCTAATTTAAGCTTAGTGGTATACTGTACTTATGAAGGGGAAGATGATTCAATTCAACCCACGAATCTATAAAACGAGTGTCTTTGTATTGACGCTCGTTTTCTTTTTCATCCTATCAGTGGGAATTTCATACACAACTTTAAACAAGTACTTGGTTCAGATTGAACTTAAACGTCAAACGGTTGAGTTGGCCAGTGAAGTTAAATTCTTGGATGAACAACTGACAGCCTTGGCCTATAAGTCAATATCAACATTGGAACCCAACTATTTTGAAGAATATGCGTCAGCTTCTATTCGACTCGATATAGTGCTAGATCTTTTAAAGAACAATGACACCATGCATATCGATGGAATCTATGAAATCTTTGAGGATAATAGGATCCTTAAACGTTTTGAACAAGATGCTTTTGATCTTGCGAAAAATTATCGTGATGTTGAAGCGTTGAATATTTTGGAATCGATCGAGTATCAAAGGTCAAAACAGGACTATGAAAATCATCTTAATGAATACATTTTAACCATGACACAACGCTATGATTATGAGATTGATGCCAACCTAAAGAGTTTCTTGGCCAGCATTGTATTTGTTTTAATGTCAGCTCTATTTTTTCTCTATAGTATTGGTCTTCACTTTTATCGAACCTTATATGTGGTCGAACTTGAGAAAAAACTCCACATATTATCTACTGAACTCATGTCTAGTACATTTAATCTTTCTTTTGATTCGGTACGGCATATTTTAAATCGATTGAAGGAAATCTTAAAGAATGATTTAGTCTATTTTGTTTTTTATAAAGAAGTAGATAAGACGGTTTATTTCAGTGATTCGAAATTCGATGGCGAAAAATTAGAACGTTTTATGATCAGTCTTGAGGGTTTTCCGATTGGTCAAAAACTGTATGACCATCAAAAAGATTATGTATTTGATCATCGACTCTATAAAGATGTTTTAAGGTTAAGATGTTGTTCTGAAAGCTCTCAATTCATTGAGTTGGGATTTGTTAAAGCGAAAGCTAAGGCCGTTTACTATGAGTTGGGTTTAGAAGCATTAAAGCGTTTTGTAGATGCCTTACGATTGGCCATTTTGAAACAACAAAGTCAAGATGAGTTATATCAATTAGCAACCATGGATGCTTTAACACACATCTACAATCGAAGAAGTTTCATGGAAAAATTAAACACCGAACTCTTAAGACTTAACCGATTTGATTCAGATTTAAGCATACTAATGTTGGATCTTGATCATTTTAAAAACATCAATGATAAGTATGGTCACTCAATTGGCGATGAAGTGTTAAAACATTTTGCTCTTCAAACTCAAGAGTGTTTAAGAGATATTGATATTTTTGGTCGAATCGGAGGGGAAGAATTCTCTATAATATTAGGTGAGTGTGACATCAAACAAGCAGAGAAAGTGGCTATTCGAATTCAAAAACAGCTTATCAAGAATCCATTAATGATAAAACAAGAAGCTCTAATTTTCACAGTCAGTATTGGAATCAGTAAGTGTCAAAAAGCAGATGATGTTAAGTGCTTGCTAGATAGAGCAGATAAGGCTTTGTATGAAGCAAAAAATCATGGAAGAAATTGTGTTAAAGTTAAATAATGCCAAAGAAAATTACACTGAACATAGATTACTACTCTGACTACAGTTGTCCATTTTGCTATTTAGCAAGTGTTAGACTTTATCGAGTGATAGAAAAACTGAAGCCTTATGGTCAAATAAATCTAAATTATAAGTCATATCAACTTAAACCCAATCTACCAAAAGTGGCTACGCAAAGTATCTATGAATCCATGATGGAAAGTTATGGGATCGATTTAGAGAAAGCACGTGAGTTAA
>CAZHIG010000138.1:0-3056 GCA_964532705.1 uncultured Erysipelotrichaceae bacterium | reverse complement strand
ATTTTTTTACGAAGGTTAAAAACCGTTTGGCCATGACGCATTAAATAAAGTGTTTTTTTCATAATAATCTCCTAAGTTTTATTATATTTGCTTTCATTGAAAAATGCTTCCAACTTGTTTGTGAGTCTCTTTAAATAACTTGTGATAACATTGCTTGTGTTTCCAAAGTTAACCATGGTAAACTTTATCCATGAAATTTCAAGATGCCAATGAAATGTATCTTAAAACCATACTTCAACTACAAGTTAGAAGTGGAGAAGCTCACGTAAAAGACATTGCGCAGATTTTAAATGTGTCAAAACCCTCAGTCACAAAAGCTTTGGATGGGCTTAAAAAGAAGGGACTCATTTCCCAGGAAAATTATGGCCCCGTTTTTTTAACAGAAGCTGGACGACTAACCTCCATTTTAGTGAACTACAAACACAAGATTATTTCCAAGTATCTTGAAGAACACCTACTACTTCCCACAACCGAAGCTGAAGAAAATGCTTGTCGCATGGAACATGTGATTACCGATGAAATGCTTAAAGCCATTGAATCTAAAATGGGTATCAAAGGGTGGCCAAATTTATGACAACAAAGTTAAACAACTTAAATCTAGATGTAAGTTGTGTAGGTCTAAGAGAGTACTTTGAAATTCAAAGCATTCAAGCCAGTGATGAAAAGATCGAACGCTTTTTATTTAGTCTTGGGTGTTTCCCAACTCAAAAGATAAAGGTGATTGCTCACCTAGGTCAAAACTACATCATCGAAGTGAATTCATCTCGTTATTCAGTCGATGAAGCTTTAGCGCAAGCCATCAAATTGACACAGCTACCTTAGGGTATAGGAGATACGTATGAATATCGTACTGGTTGGTAATCCCAATTGCGGAAAGACCACCTTGTTTAATGCCTTAACGGGGCATTTTGAATATGTAGGAAATTGGCCAGGTGTTACCATTGAAGCCAAAGAAGGCTACCTTAAATCGAAGTACGCCAAAGATGAAACCATCAAAGTCATTGATTTGCCTGGCGCTTATTCTTTGTCACCTTATACTAGTGATGAGAAGATAACACTCGAAGCGATAACGCATGCCTCACCCGATGTGATCATCAATGTGATGGATGTGAACCACTTATCAAGAAGTCTATTCTTGACCACTCAACTATTAGAGTTAGGGATCCCTTGTGTCATTGCGCTCAATAAATGGGATACGGTTTTGAGTAAGAAAGTTAAACTCGATCTTGAACAACTTGAAGCTGCATTAGAAACCAAAATAATTCCCATCTCTTCACTTCATAAAAATGGTTTAGAGAACTTAATCACAAAAACCCTCGAGTATGTGAAAAATCCAAAAAAATCAAGTCTTCGGTTTGTGGATGATCACAAGCGACAAGCCTACATTGAAGAACTCATCGATTTAGTCTTAAAACCAACAAACCATACTTTGGCTCTACAAGATGAAATTGATAAAGTTGTAGCCCATCGATACTTGGGTTTACCTGTCTTTGCACTTATTTTGTTTTTGGTGTTTAGTGTTTCTCAAACTTATGTAGGTCCTTTTTTTGCGGATACATTGGTTTTATGGATGGATACTTTCATTCGTTTTGTAGAAAGTTTATTGAACTCAAATGTTTCCCCCTTTCTTTCTGCCATTCTTATTGATGGAATTTTAGGAGGAGTCAGTGCAGTTGTTGGTTTCTTACCATTAATCATGTCTTTATTTTTCTTGCTTGCGCTCTTAGAAGACAGTGGTTATATGGCAAGGGTGGCTGTACTAATGGATCCCTACATGAAGAAAGTAGGTTTATCGGGACGATCCATCATTCCCATGGTCATCTCTACAGGATGTGCCATCCCAGGGGTTATGGCAACTCGAACCATTGAAAATGAGCGTCAAAGAAGAACCACTGCCATCCTATCCCCATTTATGCCTTGTGGTGCAAAATTACCCGTCATTGCTTTGTTTGCAGGGGTTTTCTTTGCTAATTCTGCGTGGGTTGGGACCGGTATGTATTTTCTAGCTTTAGCCGTAATCTTTATCAGTGCGTATGTGATTAGAGCTGTTACAGGTGATGATTCACAACCCAGTTATTTTATTATTGAACTGCCTGAATATAAGATTCCTTCTATCAAGAATGCGATCATCTCCATGTATATGCAAGCTAAAGCCTTTGTCATTAAAGCCTTTACCATCATCTTAATATCTAACGTTGTGATTCATTTAATGCAAAACTTTAGCTGGACCTTAAATTTGGTGGAAGAGGGTTATGAGAACACCAGTATTCTAGCCAGTGTTGCTGGACCCATCGCATTCATCCTAATCCCATTAGGGTTTGGAACTTGGCAATTGGCGGCTGCGGCCATTACCGGTTTTATCGCTAAAGAGAACGTCGTTGGGACCTTAGCGGTCGTCTTCTCAATCACCAGTTTTATTGATACAGAAAACCTAGTCTTAGTCTCTGGCTCAAGTGAAGTCGCATCCGTAATGGGTTTAAGTGCTATCGCTGCTTTGGCTTATTTGGTCTTCAATTTATTTACTCCACCTTGTTTTGCGGCCATCGGCGCGATGAACGCAGAGCTTAATTCTAAGAAATGGCTGATCATCGCCATCTCCCTACAACTAGGGATTGGTTATGTGATGGCGTTCTTGGTTTACCAAGGTGGAACGCTTTTCACCACAGGTCAATTAGGTACCGCTTTTGGTCCAGGTCTGATTGTGGTCGTTTTATTGATCAGTGCAGTGTTCTTTATCAAAGAAAGAAATAGAGTCCAGGTATGAATGATTTTTTCTTACTGAGTCTAATTCTACTTATTCTAGGATTGGCTTCATATCCAATCATCAAATCAAAAGAACGAGGCATCAAATGTATTGGCTGTGCCCATGCGAAAAATAAGGCTTGTTCATGCGATGACACATTCATCTCACGTCATCAACCGACATGGGTAGAACTTTATAAAGAAGACAAAAAAAGACAGAACAATTAAGTTCTGTCTTTTCATTTCCTTAAAGAATTATGGTTGCATGGCCCCAAAGAGCACCAACCAAGCAAGAATGGATTTAGCCACTAAGC
>CAZHIG010000137.1:0-3109 GCA_964532705.1 uncultured Erysipelotrichaceae bacterium | reverse complement strand
CCCAACTGATTCGCCTATTAAATGAAAAGGAATAAGATGTCTTTTTTCTTACGTAAAATTTTAACCATCCTTGTTTTTATCATTTCACTCTTCTTATTGGCTCAACCAGAGCTTCTTTTTGGAGTAGAGGGTTTGTATTTAGCCCTCAGTCTTTTCTTAGTTCTATCAGCCTTAATTTTTATCATTCCAAAACCACTAGATGGCATTTTTACAGGGCTAAGTGTTGTATTGATGACTCTGTATGTAGGTATGCAAACGGTCTATTTTAGAGCATTTAATCAATACGGTAGCATTCAACTTTTATACAGTTATCGGACTGAAGTTGTAGGATTTCAAAGCAGCATTCAAGATTTATTGATTCTGGAAGATATTAAGTATGCTCTTATTCCTTTAATTGCTTTAATAATCATAATCACTGTTTCTTTAAAATCAAAAAAAGCTAAATTCATAAAGGATCATATGATAAACATAACATTAGCTGGCATTGTTTTTAGTTTAGCTTTGTTGCCCTATGGACAATTTCAAAAAGTACAAGCGAATTCAACAGATGAAAGTCAATCCATCTCTCTTTATGATAGTGTTAGTAACCTCAATCAATTTGTAAGTCAATATGGTTTAGTTGCTTGGGCATATAGAGAAATTAGTAGTTTAACTTATGATCCCATTGTTGTTATTGAAAATGAAATTACGATACAGGATCAAATTACTGAAATCTTGTTGTCTAAACCCAGCACAACAAGCAATGCATATTCTGGTCTTTTTATCGACAAAGATCTATTGCTTATTGAAGCTGAATCATTGGTTAACTTAGTCATAGATCCTATTCTTACACCAACCCTCTATAAACTGAAGACAGAAGGCATTTTTGTGGAAGGGTATAATTCACCGCTTCTTACAGGTTCTACCAGTGACACTGAATTTATGGCCAATACATCACTATTACCATCATTTAACGGTAAGATTGCCTTTAACGATTATGCAGAAAACACCTATCCACAAACCCTAGCCAAAGTCTTTACCAGTCATGGATATACATCAATTGCAGCGCATAATAATTATGGTGAATACTATAACCGTGCTGTCATGTTACCGAATTTAGGCTATGAATTTTTCGATGCGATTGGTTTAGAAGCCTATGACAATGTTGAAGATTCTTATGTGATTGATCATCTAAAATGGATGACCTACGAACATGATAAATCATTCGCATTCTGGATAACCTTTAATGCCCATCAGCCCTATGATTTAGAAAGTCTCAATCCAAAGTTTTTGGATTACTACAAGATCGTTGAAGAAACCTACCCACTCTTAAGCACAGAAGAAATGGTCTATATGGCTAAAACTATGGATTTTGATCGAGGGCTTAAACAACTTCTGATCGATTACAAGAACTCAAATGTATTGGATGACTTAGTCATCATTATATATGGAGATCATTACCCAAAGGGAATCTTTAGTGATCCAAATACTTATCAGAATCTATGTGATCAACAAGTCCAAAGTTCAAATTGTTTAAATACTCCACTTATCATCTACAATACGAGTCTAGAAGGGGATGTTCACTGGAAGATATCCAATCCACTTGACATCGCACCGACCATTTATGATTTGTTTGGGCTTAAAGTAGATGATAAACTTAATTTAGGATATAGTGTTTTTGATCCTAATTATAAGGGATTTCTATTTGATGCATGGAATGTGATAAAGACAGACAATTTTATATACGATCCTTTGCAGAATTCTTTAAATCATGACTATCAAAAAGATGAAGATAGCTATTGGTTGGAGGCAAAAGAAAAATTTTATCAGTTTTCAATTCTTAAAAATATAGTAACAACTAATTATTTCGCTAAGTAGTTTTTAAAAGTAATACCATGAATGAATGTCGTAAAGGTTAAAACATGAACCCTAAAGTTTCCATCATCGTTCCACTCTATAATATGGAAAGAACCATTGCAGCGACTTTGGATTCTTTATGTGCACAAACCCTTAGAGACATTGAAATTCTATGCATCAATGATGGATCTAGGGATTCATCTTTAAGTATTCTAGAAAACTATCAAGCTAAAGATCCTCGTATCAAAATCATGACTAAGGAAAATGGTGGAATATCATCGGCTCGTAACCTTGGGTTAAAAAATGTCTCCAGTCCTTACTTTGCTTTTGTGGACAGTGATGATGTGGTTGAAGCGGACATGATGGAGAAACTCTACCAAAAAGCCATTGAGACAAAAGCACAGATGGTGATCAGCGATTTCTATTGGACCTATCCAAATAAAAAAGTCTATCAGAAGGATGGACCTTATTCAAACAATAAAGAACTTCTCTTCGGGATGTTTGCGACTTTATGGAATAAACTTTATAACACTGAGTGGATCAAATCACTAAACATAGAATTTCCCATCGGATATCGCTACGAAGATGCGAGCTTCTTGTATAAACTCATTCCTCATCTAGAAAGATGGGAATACATCGATGAAGCTTTTGTTCATTATATTCAGCGAGAAGGCTCCATAACCCATACCCACAACGATAAAGTTAAAGACATGATTTTTGTCTTTGAAGACCTCCATGACTATTACTCAAAAAATGATTTACTAAAGGCTTACCAAACTGAACTTGAGTATCTTTTTACTCGATTCTTCTTAGGCAATTCATATTTAAGATCGTGTCAAATTAAAGACAAAGCAGATCGTTTAAAAACGTTAACACTCAGTTATTCCATCCTAAATAAGCATTTTCCTGATTGGAAGAAAAATCCTTATCTAAAACGAAAAGGCTTAAAAAATCTAGTCTTTAGAAACATGAGTCAAGGCAAATACTTTATGCTCGCTTGGTTTCTAAATAAAGTCTATTTATTAAAGAGTCATATTTGACAAGTTTCCCACTCTTTGTGTATGATACTTCCATTACAAAACGCTAGGAAAAGAAGAGTAACTTAGAAATACTTTTATAGAGATCACTGGAAGTGCTGAAACAGTGAAAAGTAAGACTCAGTGAAGATGATCTTGGAGCGGCATATCGAAAAGGATTGACCTTGTAGGCTATGACGGCTTGTATCCGTTAAAATACTCGAGTATGTTTGTACTCGCTAAGACTGATGCAGTGA
>CAZHIG010000136.1:0-3128 GCA_964532705.1 uncultured Erysipelotrichaceae bacterium | reverse complement strand
GAGAAAAGCAAAGAACTTATTGAGAAGCTAAAGAAACTCAGTTCTATTCATCAAGCTGATCAGCTTCAACGGGATGCCTTTACTGTCGATCGACTTAAAACCAAGAATAACTCTATCTACATCAATGTGGATGCGATTCATGAAGCCATTTTAAACAAAAAGAGAATTAAGTTTAAATATTTCGAATATGACATTCATCGTCAAATGGTCTATCGAAAAAATGGAGATTTTTATACACTCATTCCAGAATTTTTGTGTTGGGATGATGAGAAGTACTATGCCATTATGTACCATGAACAACACCAAGACCATGTTATTTTTAGAGTCGATAAGATGAGAGAAGTTGCGGTGCTTGATTCTACGCACTCAAAGGAAAGAAAGCTTGAAGACTTTGACCAATATTGCATGCGTATCTTTGATATGTTTCAAGGTCATTTAGAGAAGGTAAAGATTCAATTTGATTTTGATTTACTTAATGTGGTCTACGATCAATTTGGGATAGATGTCAAAATCTTAGAGCACACTGAGAAAATGTTGATCATTGAAGAAGAAGTGATTGTGTCTCAAACATTTTTATCTTGGCTCTTTCAATTTGGGTCTAAAGTTAGAATACTCAGTCCAGAAGCTGTGGTTGAACAAGCAAAAACAATGCTTAAGGATAGCTTAAAGGGCTATGATCCATCCTAGACTTTCAAGAAGCATCTGTATCAACTATCACATTCTAAAACGCTTGGTTCAAAACGATGCTTTTTTGAATCGAAAAGTAACTAAAACAACAATTTTAGAGTTATCAGATGCAAAGAAATTCTATGAGAAGCACTTAAAACAAGATCTTCCAATCGAACACTTTCCAATGCTTTATAAGCTCATTGAACGAGAAACAAATGCTGCTTTTAAACGTTTATCTAAAAAATTAATTATCTTAAATCGCTATGAAATTGAGTACCCGAGTGCTTTGTGGCAAGACTTAAAGGACGAAGCCCCAATGTTTTTATATCTGAGTGGGAGTGTTTACATTTTAGATCGTAAAGTCAATCGCTTGGCTTTCTTTACAACACCAAACAGCCAAGATGAGTATCTTCAAAAAAGTTTAAACTTAGTCCAAAGCTTAAAAGGAAAAGCCTATACGGTGATCCTTCAATTTAATACTTTATTGGAACACCTAATGTTGATGCAATTTCAAAAAGATCAAATGGCTTCATTGGTGATGTTTAGAGGCCCCATCACCAAAGACATTGAAAGTGCCATTAAGAAGTTTGACTTGATGTTTAAACGAGGGAAAAAAGGCTTAAACATTTTAAGTGTAACCAGTCCATTTAATGAAGTCACCGATGAGAAAACGTTGATTAAAATCATGCATTCATTATCCAAGATCAGCATCCTATTTTCGCGCGATCATCGTGATGCTCAAAGCTTTTCCGTATCAAATAATTTAAGCTGGAAAAAACCTTCCATGATGCCTTTAATTGATGGAAATAAAATGCGCTCATCTGAACTCTTATATACCATCAAAGAAGATCAAGATTTTATAAAGCATATTGAAAGATGCTTGTAATTTTTGCTTATATGATTTTGTCGTTTTTTTCACTAGTGAAAAAATAAACAAAATAATTGAAAAGTCATGGGGACAGGTCTATACTTTTAATGTTAAAGATAGAGAGGAACATCTATGAAGAAAATTTGTATCGTGGGTGGTGTCGCAGGGGGCGCAACAGCCGCAGCCCGTTTACGCCGCTTAAATGAAGAAGACCAAATTATTATGTTTGAACGCGATGAGTTCATCAGTTTTGCCAACTGTGGTTTGCCTTACTACATTGGGAATGTGATTACGGATCGCGAAGATTTAATGGTTCAAACCGTTGAGGATATGTCTGAGCGTTTCAATATGGATATACGTAACTTCTCCGAAGTTGTGGACATCAACCGTGCTGAAAAGACCATTACGGTTCGTAAAACGAAAACCAATGAGACCTACCAAGAGTCTTACGATGTCTTGATTTTATCCCCAGGGGCTAAACCAATTTTCCCTCCAATTGAAGGCATCAAAGATGCGAACAATTTGTTTGTGTTAAGAAACATTCCAGATACCGATGCAATTTATCATTTCATTGAAACCAAAAAACCTAAGACAGCGGTTGTTGTTGGGGGTGGTTTCATTGGGGTAGAAATGGCTGAAAATCTTACGGAACGTGGGATTGCAGTTACTTTGGTTGAAAAAATGCCTCAAGTCTTGGCACCGATTGACTTCGAAATGGCGCAAATGGTTCATCAAGAACTCAATACCCATGGGGTTAACTTAGTTCTAGGGGATGGATTGTTAAAATTTGACAATCAAGGTCACACCATTCATTTAGAATCTGGTAATAAAGTAGATGCTGACTTGGTCATCCTTTCCATTGGGGTATCTCCAGAAAATACCTTAGCGAAAAAAGCAGACATTGCAATTGGTCCTCGTGGACATATTGTCATTACCGATAAGATGGAAGTACTTGATGCAACCACTCAAAAAGTAGTTGAAGGCATGTATGCGTTAGGGGATGCGGTTCAAGTTAAAGACTATATCACTAAAACCGACACAGCGATTGCTTTGGCATGGCCAGCCAATCGTCAAGCTCGTATTTTAGCAGACATCATTAATGGTAAGAAAACACAATACAACGGTTCAATGGGAACCTCTGTACTTAAAGTGTTTAACTTGACTGTGGCTGCAACTGGAAACAATCAACGTGCTTTAGAAATGAAGAAGATTCCTTTCCAAGTTGTTCATGCTCACCGTAATAATCATGCTTCTTACTATCCTGGAGCCACAAACATTTCATTAAAACTTTTATACAATCCTGAAACTTTAGAAGTATTAGGGGCTCAAGCAGTGGGTCAAGATGGAACTGAAAAGCGCATCGATGTGATTGCGACCGCCATTAAAGGTAAGATCAAAGTCACAGAACTTTCAGACTTAGAGTTGGCGTATGCGCCTCCATTCTCATCTGCTAAAGATCCAGTCAATATCCTAGGCTACATCGCAGAAAACATTCAAGATGGACACTATAAAGTTGCCTTGGTACAAGAGGTTGAGAAACTACGTGCTGAAGGTGCAGCGTTCTTAGATGTTCGTACACCAATTGAATTTG
>CAZHIG010000135.1:1125-3146 GCA_964532705.1 uncultured Erysipelotrichaceae bacterium | reverse complement strand
TCCCATCCGCATTCCCTATCACTAAAATTGAAAAAGGTTCTTCACTTAAATTCTTGGTGGTTGTATTCTCATCTGCTTTAATGGTGACTTTTGAAGTAAATGAATAAATCGTTTTCGTTTGTTCCAAGTATTCTTCATATCCTTCGTTGTTGATAAACATGGAATAGTAAGCAGCTGGTAATGAAGCAACATCTATTTCGTTGTTAAATAAACCTAGCAACAATTCGTTGTAACTTGAATATTCAACATAAGTTACATTAATCTTTTCTTCATTGAGTTTTTCCATAGGAAGGATATAGCCTTCTTGGAATGAAGAATTCCCAACGATTCCAAAACGTTTGTTTTCGACATCATTTAAATCTTCTATGGTACTTGAACCAAACACGACAAAAGCAGTTTCGACTTCTTCTTTTGATTCCTTACTGGTATCAATGATGGCATTATTGATAGAAGCATTAATTCTGAAAATGTAATAATTACCCACCAGAGTCAGCACTAACAATAAACCCATAAAAACCATCTCAACAATTTGAGTGGTTTTATGTACACTACCGTGTATTAATAATAAAACAGCCAAGAGATTCAACAGAAACAAAAAAAGAACAGCAGATAGAATGTATTGCGTACTAATAGCTGAATAGCCTAAAACATTGATAATAAGCATCAAGGATGAAAGCATTAAAGCTGCTAGCATTAAGATTCCTGCTTTATGTACAGTAAATTTGCCTAATAATTTTATCTTCATTTTATTACTCCACATAATAACGATAGATTTCAAATTTACCGTCTTCATTGACTAACAAACTAAAGTTTCCATCTTTTTGAAAATTCGTTGTGTCAATTACCCCATTGGCTTTATATGTCCAACTGGCTTCAGAATAAAAAGTTTGATAATCCACACCATTGATGTTTTGAGTGCCTGAAAAAGCTACATTTCGAATGGTGATGGTCTCGACTTCAATAAGATTTTCAGAGCCATGTAAATCCATTAAATAACTCAAATCATGATAGAAATACGCACGAGCCCCTTCATAAACATTTTGGATGAAGGGTCCATAATTTTTAACAACAGCACTGCTCACATCTAAACCATATTGATCTGTATTGGGTTCTGTCCCCAGCGCTAATCTCAATTCATCATAACTAGCACGTTGCAGATCGGTAGCGTTTCTAGGTACAACATATGAAATGGCTTCATTGATCACAATGGTTTCTTGACGATTGCTAAGCAATACATTAGTGACAATAAAACTACTTAAAATAATCATTAATAAAACAACAATTAAGATGGCTACACGGATAGGTGTTAAAAATAGTTTTTTAAAGATTTTACTGTTTAATTGCATAAAATTACCTTTATAATCATACCTTCTTTAGATTAAAAATGGTAGGCATTACGCAATATTTCACAAGCTTTTAGAAACAATGGTATAATTTTTTCAAATGAAACTATCGATTGTCGTCCCTTGTTACAATGAAGAAAAGAGTTTACCTCATTTTTTCAAAGCTTTAAAACCAATATTGAATCAGCTTGATCATGACTTTGAACTCATTTTTGTGAATGATGGTTCAAGTGATCAAACTTTAGAAATTTTAAAAAGTCATAAAGATGAAATTCGTACCACTGTATTGGTTGATTTAAGCCGCAATTTTGGGAAAGAGTCCGCGATGTTGGCAGGTTTAAAAACCAGCACAGGTGATCTTGTTGTAATCATGGATGCGGACCTACAAGACCCACCAAGTTTGATCCCAGAAATGATACGAATCATTAATGACAATAAGTTTGATTCGGTCGCAACGCACCGCGTGACTCGAAAAGGCGAACCTCTCATTCGAAGTTATTTCGCCCGTCAATTCTACAAACTCATCAATAAAATCAGTGATGTAGAAATTGTGGATGGTGCACGTGATTATCGCATGATGTCAAGAACCATGGTGGACGCGATTTTGAGTTTGAGTGAGTACCATCGTTTTTCAAAAGGTATTTTTGTATGGGTTGGCTTCAAAACACACTATCTAGC
>CAZHIG010000135.1:0-1115 GCA_964532705.1 uncultured Erysipelotrichaceae bacterium | reverse complement strand
ATATTGAACGTATTGCTGGTGAAAGTAAATGGAGCTTTATCAAGCTTTTAAAATATGCGATTGAAGGCTTAGTTGCATTTACCACTTTACCTTTAAGAATGTCGATGTATTTTGGGTTTATGACTTCGATCGTTGCTTTTTTATACATGGTTTTTGTTTTTGTTAAAGCGCTTCTGTATGGAGATCCTGTTGCTGGTTGGCCAACCATGATGGTTGTCATTTTGTTTTTAGGTGGTATTCAACTCATGGGTATTGGTGTTTTAGGTGAATACTTATCCAAGACCTATATGGAAGTTAAGCGTCGTCCACATTACATTATTAAAGAAACCATTCAATAATATGATTAAATATAACATTCCCTTACACCTTGGATCTGAAGATGCTTTTGTTTTAGATGCGATTAATGGTCATCATATTGGGGGTGATGGGCCTTATTCTCAAAAAGTCACACAATGGATGCAAAATCAATTCAAAACTCAAAAAGTTGTTTTAACCACTTCTTGTTCTACTGCTCTTGACATGGCTTGCATGTTAGCTGGCTTTAAAGAAGGAGATGAAGTGATCTGTCCTTCTTTCACATTTCCAACTTCAGCTTCTTCAATTGCACATACAGGTGCAAAAGTTATTTTTGTCGACATCCATAAAGAAACAATGAACATTGATGAGACACTCATCGAAGCTGCCATCACTAAAAAAACCAAAGGCATCATGGTGATGCATTATGCAGGAGTTGCCTGTGAAATGGATACCATTATGGAGATCGCTAATCGTCATCAGCTTATCGTCATTGAAGATGCTGCACAATGTTTTGATGCACGATATAAAGGCAAACAATTGGGAACCATCGGTCATTTTGGAACCTTTAGTTTTCATGAAACAAAAAACTTCACTATGGGTGAAGGTGGGGCTTTAATCATTCGAGATGACATCTATAATGATCAAGCTGACAACATTAAAGACAGTGGAACAGATCGACAAGGTTTCTTAAAGGGTAAAGTTTCAGCCTATTCTTGGGTTACTTTGGGATCTTCCTACATGCCCAATGAGATGAGTGCTGCCTATCTTTATGGCCAATTGGATCATGTAAAAGAAGTCACTCAAAAAAGACTCGAGAT
>CAZHIG010000134.1:0-3182 GCA_964532705.1 uncultured Erysipelotrichaceae bacterium | reverse complement strand
TGTGGAAAATCCACACTGATTCGTTGTTTAAACCGCATGAATGATTTGATTCCTTCAGTCAAGATTACCGGGGAAATCAAAATGGATGATCATGATATTGTGAATGATCCCACCAATGTGGTTGAACTCAGAACCAAAGTTGGGATGGTGTTTCAAAAACCCAATCCTTTTCCGATGAGCATTTATGAGAATGTGGTCTATGGGTTAAGATGTCAAAACATCAAAGATAAGAAAAAATTGGATGAAGTGTGTGAAAATAGCCTTAGAAAAGCTGCGCTTTGGGATGAAGTCAAAGATCGCTTACAGGATAATGCCTATGGTTTATCCGGAGGTCAGCAACAACGTCTATGCATCGCTAGAGCGATTGCGATGGAGCCTGAAGTGATCTTGATGGATGAACCCACATCGGCTTTAGATCCCATTGCGACGGCTAAGATAGAAGAACTCATTCAAGATCTCAAACAAAACTATACGATTGTGATTGTGACGCACTCCATGCAACAAGCAGCACGGATTTCAGATGATACCGCCTTCTTCTTACTGGGTGAAGTCATTGAGAAGAGTCCAACCAAAGAACTCTTCCACATTCCTAAGGATAAAAGAACAGAAGATTACATTACCGGACGTTTTGGGTAAAGGAGAAAAACCATGGTTAAAATTGATACTGAATTGGATTTATTTAAAGACCAAATTACGCAAATGGCCAAGAAAGTACGTAAAATGTACCTCTTAGCATTAGATGTTTTGGAAACCGGCGATAAGGTCAAAGCTTTAAGCATTGTTGAACTGGATGAGTATGTGAATAATGCGAATGAAGACATCAACGATCGAGCCATCGAAGTTTTAAGTCTACTTAATCCAGTGGCTAAAGATTTACGCATTGTTTTGGCTGGCATTAAAATTGCGACCGATCTAGAACGGATTGGGGATTATGCGAAGAACATCGGGAGATTTATCATTAAGAATGATAAACTTGATGCAGACTTGATGGAATTTGTGAAACCCTTAGGGGATAAGTTTCTAGCTTTCTTTGATGCGACACTGAAAGCGTACCAAAAACTGGATGTGACTGCGGCGATGGAAATTCCTGCCCATGATGATGAGATTGATGCAGCCTTTAAACAACTCTTAATGTATCTTGAAAAACTTGAGAATGAGAAATCCGATGTGATTCCGCTCATTCCAACCGTGGGCATGTTGAGAAACATTGAACGGGCTGGCGATCATACCAAGAACATCTGTGAACACATCATATACGAAGTCAAAGGACAACACGTCGATTTCGGATAAGCAACAAAAAACATTCAAATTTGAATGTTTTTTTATTTATTTAATTAAGCGAAGAGAGAAGAACTTCAATATCACCTTTCACATCACCATAGGATAGGTCATTGTCTTCTGCATAGTCTCTCAGGAGTATTTGAGTGTTTTCAATCGCAATACCAGTGATGGATTCAATCGATTCTTGAGTGAGCCCCATGTTGATGAGATCTTGTAGAGTGGTGTTACCAGTCAAGTTGTTTTCTTTTTCCACTTCAAGTTCAACATCACTGATGTCGACTTCAATATTGGATACGGTATGATCGACAAAGTAAGCTTCTTCAGCCGGACTGAGCATGCCTAAGGATTTAAGTATGTCGATGGCTTCTTTGGGTAAATAGATGTCGACAAATTCAAAGTCTAAGTCGTTGTGTAAGGCAATGAAAGCTTGAACAGCTTCATTACCGATTTCAATGGTCTCATCGATGTTTTGGTAATAGTGTTCTAAGTCCCGGATTTCAAAGAGGGCAGGATCGGTGTCACCTAGAAGAAAGGCATCCGTCAGGATTTTTAAGTCGATCCCATAGGTGCTTGAGAGTTCTAAGAAATTGGAGTTTCCAGAGATACTGGTGGGATCCTCGAGTAAGAGTTTTTCTTCACTTTCTTTATCCAGTTGTTTTTCTTCGTCTGAACCTTTCTCTTCAAAGTAAGAAGAGAGGCTGAGACCTCCAATGAAGATCAGGCCAATGGCGCCTGCGATAAGCGTGGGTTTAAGTTTCATGATTGGTTTCCTTTGCTGATTTCAAAATTAAGGGTATTGGGGATCGGACAGGCTTTGTCTGAGGTGCATTCCATACAACGGATGCATTGAGGATCGTTGATCACATTGGTATGTGAGATATCGATGTTCATCGGACAAACACGATCACACTTTGTGCAATGAATGCAGCTGCTGTCATGGCGTTTCAGTTTAAAAATGCGAATCTTATTGAATAAGCCTAGATAACGCCATAGGGGCAAGCATACTTACACCAAGGCCGTTTCACAAAGAGTGAACCACCTAAGGTGAGTCCTAAGACAATAAAGGCAGAAAATGTAACTTCTCCAGAATAGAAGTTCATCAGTGCAAAATAGGGATCTACATTTAAGAAGACTAAAGTTGCGCTCTTTGCGGTGACATAGATGACCCAGGCCAGTGTAAAATAGCGAATGTAACGTAAGGGTTTATCAATGTCTTTAGGGATAAACGTGTTGTATTTACGCTTAAAGATTTTCTTGCCCAAGAGTCCAATCCATTCTTGAATGGATCCCAGTGGACAGATCCATCCACATAGAACAGGGCCAAACATTAAGGCCAAGGCGGTTGTAATGCCTAGAATGACCAGTGAAGATTCATGGATCTTTTTGATGTAGTCACCCACAGTGGCTAAAGAATAGAGGGTTACAATGCCGCCAAAAGGACAAATGGCATGTAGGGAAACCTCAGCGATCCAAGGCAGGCTCTGTCCTGTTTCAGATAGGGTGTGATTAAAGGCGAGAAGCGCTACGAGTGCAAAGAAGAATATTTGAGTGATTCTACGGATGTTGAGTTTTTTAAATGTAACGAGCTTGTCCTTTCAGCTGAGGCCAAGTTTAGTGTCTAAAGATTACAAAACAGTGACGATTTAAAGAAATCTGAAACTTTTTAGTGACAAGTTTGGTCTAATGAGTGAGGTACCCCTTATGAAATCAAAATTACTTACACTGATGGCTTCCACTGTGATGACTGTCTCCATCAGTGCCAATATGGTTTGGCTCAACAATTCATTAAATGAAATCATCCTTTCTGAAACATTCCAATCTTCCTTTATTGTCGATGTTTTTCCAAATTTAAAATCCTATCAAAGCATCGAAGATCGAATTGAAAAACCTAGTTTTGTGAT
>CAZHIG010000133.1:1985-3198 GCA_964532705.1 uncultured Erysipelotrichaceae bacterium | reverse complement strand
TTTCCTGGATAGATAAAAATATCCGTTGATGAGATCTCTTCAATAAATTGTCCATGAAGCATCATTTGCGTTTCAAGTGTACGTACTGAAGTTGTGCCAACTGCAATGATTCTGCGACCCTCTAATTTTGCTTGATTCAAGCTAGTTGCCGCCTCTTTTGTCACTTGATAATGTTCGCTGTGCATTTTATGATTTAAAACATCTTCGACTTCTACAGGTTTAAATGTCCCTAAACCAACATGTAGAGTAATGCGAACAATTTCGACACCCAACTGTTCAATCTCTTTTAAAAGTTCAGGGGTAAAATGCAAACCTGCAGTGGGTGCAGCAGATGATCCTAGATTTTTTGAATAAACCGTTTGGTAACGATTTTGATCATTTAGTTTCTCTTTGATATAGGGAGGTAATGGCATTTCACCTAAATGACTTAATGCTTCCAAAAAAAGCCCTTTTGATAACTGTTTAAAGATACGAATGCCTTGATCGCATACTTCAATGCATTCAAGCCTTAGTCTTCCCTCTCCAAAATTAAGAATTGAACCTAACTTTACAACACGTGCATTTCGTACCATGGCCTGAATTGAGTGCTCACTGAATTCTAAAATTAAGAGTTCCACGGAAGCATTGGTTTCTTCTTTATACCCATAAATTCGTGCAGGCAAAACCTTGGATTCATTAAGCACCAAAACGTCTCCAGCTTTTAGAAACATAGGTAAGTCTTTAAAGATCTGATGTTGTGTTTTTCCTGTCGTACGATCTAAAAACAACAGCCTAGAATCACTTCGATTGAGTAATGGCGTTTGAGCAATGAGTTCTTGAGGTAAATCAAAATCAAAATCTTGAGTACGCATTAAAATCCTTTGGAGTTCTTATCATTTAAGCCATATTTCTCAAAAATCTCATTCTTAAAGTCTAAAAATCGATCTTCTTCAATGGCTTTACGACTTTCTTCGGTAAGTTTTAGTAAATATCTCAAGTTATGAATCGAAAGTAATCTTTGACCTAAACCTTCATTGGTTTTATTGAGATGTCTAAGATACGCTCTAGAATAATTTCTACATGTATAACAATCACACTCAGCATCCAAGGGACTAAAGTCCGCTTCGTATTGAGCGTTTCTAATGTTGAGACGGCCAGTTGAAGTCATTAAAGTGCCATGACGAGCAATGCGTGTTGGTAAAACACAGTCAAACATATCTACCCCTCTTAAGAT
>CAZHIG010000133.1:0-1885 GCA_964532705.1 uncultured Erysipelotrichaceae bacterium | reverse complement strand
GACGAGCAATGCGTGTTGGTAAAACACAGTCAAACATATCTACCCCTCTTAAGATGCCTTCTAAGATGGCATCCGTAGATCCAACACCCATTAGATATCGAGGTTTTTCTAAAGGTAAGTGTTTGATGGTGTAATCAATCATCTTATACATGGTTTCTTTATCTTCTCCCACAGAGGTTCCACCAATCGAGTACCCAAAGAAATCCATTTCGACCAATGCTTTTGCTGAACGTTCTCTTAGATCTTCAAATGCTCCACCTTGAACAATCCCAAAGAGGGCTTGTTTAGGGTTTTGATGATGGATTTGTCCACGCTTTGCCCAACGAGTCGTACGATCGACAGAATCCAACATGTATTCGTAAGTGCTCGGATAGGCAGGACACTCATCTAAAGACATGATGATATCCGCCCCTAAAGCATTTTGAATTTCAATGGCTTTTTCAGGTGAAAGAAATAAAGCATCTCCATTAAGGTGATTCTTAAATTTTACCCCTTCTTCCGTAATCTTTCTTTGATCAGACAACGAGAAAACTTGAAAGCCCCCAGAATCGGTTAAAATTGGACCATCATAATTCATAAATTGATGAAGACCTCCAGCTTTTTCAACAATCGATTCGCCGGGTCTTAACCACAAATGATAGGTATTGGCTAAAATAACCTGAGATCCTATGGCTTTAAGTTCTTCAGGCGAAACAAATTTAACTGTGGCTAAGGTACCCACTGGCATAAACATCGGGGTTAACACAGAACCATGAGGGGTATGAAGTATTCCCGTTCGAGCACCACTTTGCTTGCAGGTATGCAAAACTTCAAACTTAAAGCCATCAAGCATTTTCAGCTTGCTCCTTCTCCGATCTTGCCGCATTCTTACGATCAATCGGATTTAGATAACGCTTACGTAAACGTATCGCATCCGGTGTTACTTCTACCAACTCATCATCATTAATGAATTCAACTGCATATTCCAAGGTTAATTGTTTGTGAGGAACTAAACGCATGGCTTCATCATTCCCAGAGGAGCGAATGGCGGTTTGTTTTTTATTCTTGGTAGGATTTACTTCCATATCCATATCACGAGCACTCATCCCAACAATCATGCCTTGATACACTTCCGTTTGAGGACCAATAAAGAATTGACCTCTTTCTTGAAGATTAAAGATAGAATAGGTCATTGCAATGCCAGTTTCCGTTGAAATCATGGATCCACTGGAACGCTTAGGCAGTTCACCGACATACGGTGCATACTCACTAAATTGACGCACAATGGTTCCTTCACCACGCGTATCATTGATAAATTCTGTACGGTAACCAAAAAGTGCACGGGTTGCGACTTTCCAAATAATGGTGACATAGCCCCCTTTTTCATCCATCGTCAACATTTCGGCTTTTCTTAAATTCAGTTTTGAAATGACAGAACCAGAATATTCTTCAGGAACCGTCGTAATCACTTCTTCAATGGGTTCATAGCGATTGCCATCAATATAACGATAGATGACTTCAGGTTTCGCAACCGCAAGCTCATAGCCTTCTCGACGCATATTTTCAATCAAAATGGTGAGATGGAGTTCACCACGACCACTTACTTTAAACTTATCCGCAGAATCCAACATTTCCACTCTAAGACCCACATTGACTTCGAGTTCTTTGGTTAAACGTTCACGAATATTTCGCGAGGTAACATACTTCCCACTCTTACCTGCAAAAGGAGAAGAATTAACCATAAAAGTCATGGATAAGGTAGGTTCTTCAATCGCAATCATATCGAGGGGATCAATCTTATTAGGGTCACACAAACTATCCCCAATGGAAATATCCGCAATCCCTGCAATGAGCACAATGTCACCACTGTGAGCTTCTTTTACAGCTACTCTTTTTAAACCTTCAT
>CAZHIG010000132.1:0-3251 GCA_964532705.1 uncultured Erysipelotrichaceae bacterium | reverse complement strand
TAAACCAATGGCGTCAGGAAGGGTTTCGACTTCTAAGATTTCACCCACCAATAAACCACTGGGAAAATATCCACCTAAGCCAGAAGAAACCACACGCATGCCTGCATTGATCGAGGATTGAGTATCAATTAACTTTAAGAGATAAACACCCTCATTGGGCTCATATTTTTCGAGAATGGCTTCAGCTGTTTTTGTTGGATCCAGTTGAATTTTAACCGCAACTTTATTCATACTGTTTTCTGTGCTTAAAAGTAAGACCGATGAACGTTCTTCTTGGACCGATAAAATCTTACCCACTAAACCTTTAGAACTGATGACTGCATCATTGACTACTACGCCATCTTTTGACCCAACATCAATTTCTAAAACATGTGAATAAACATCTAAAGATCGACCCACAATGCTGGTATTAATGAGTTGATATTCACTGTAAGTGATGGCTAAGTCGTTTAAAGCTTTAAGCGCTTCAATCTCACGATAGGCTTCTTCCAATTTGGCTTGATATACACCGATGAGTTCAAACTCTTTACGATACGCATCATTCTCATCTTGTAAACGCCAAAATGAAGCCATATCTTGCGAAAACTTGGAAAAACTAAACAAAGGTCTTTGAATCAAAGTTGACGATAAGAGTGTAAAAAAAGAATAGCCTTGATCCGTTACTAGCGATGGACTACTGCTTTGAATGATCGACAAAAAAAGCAATACGCTGATGCCCAATGCGAAGATCCAAGCTAACAATTTTTGAAAAGCGGATAAAGGTCTCATGCCCCATTATTATACCCTAAGTCATCTGCCTTGTATCAATGAGGTATAACCATTCTTAGAGATGATGATGTGATCTAAAAGTGGGATGCCCATGGTGACCCCTGCCTCTTCTAAAACTTGTGTCACTTGAAAATCATTGTTGGATGGACTGACATCCCCCGAAGGGTGATTGTGAGCCACAATGATTTTTGCAGCCGATAAAGCCAAGGCATGTTTAAAGATTTCTCGAGGATGAACAATCGATCGATCTAAACCCCCTCTAAACAAAATACGATGTCCTAAGACATGATTTTTTGTATTTAAAAAAATCACACAAAACTGTTCTTGATCCATCGCTCCAATTTCTTGTCTTAACCAATGGATGAGTCGTTGCGGTTGATCAATCACATCCACATCTAAACTCTGAGCCTTAGCCATCCTTTTTGAAAGCTCAACCAAGGCTAAAAGTTCGCTGGCTTTAGCCCGCTTGACCCCTGGAATTTGAATGAGTTGTTGATACGACAAAGTACTGATGCCCAGTAAGTCTTTACCTTCATCAAATAATGTTTGTGCTAAATCTAAAACAGGTATTTTTCGGGTTCCCGTTTTTAAAATCAAAGCCAAAAGCTCTACATCCGATAACGCTTGAGCCCCAAACTCAATCAACTTTTCTCTAGGCATCATGGGGCTAAACACAGAAATAGAGGTCATCCCTCTATTTCCCCCAACTCACTTCAACCCCAGGAATGCTAACACGCCCACGGGATGATGTGAGTACTTTGTAGATGGCCGCAACCCCTGCAGCCACTGCGACATACACTAAAATGGTTGATGTTGCCATTGTGAGTCACCTCCTACTTTTAGGTAAGGTTTACGTCTGGCTTATCCTAAAAGATTAAGAAGTTTTTCACTTTGATGATGCAAATTTAAAACCAAAATCTTCATGCTTTCTGTGCTTATCTCTTGATCCCATTGGATTTCTTCAACCAATAGGCCACATAGACGAGTGATTTCTAGAATCTCATTTTCAATATTGCTTTTGTTCATGTTTATCCCTTTACATTTAGTATACTTAGGATTGAGGACATTCACATGAACAATCTATTGCCAAAAAAAGAGAAATGGGCTTATGGCCTAGCCGGTTTAGGCCAAAACATGGTCTACAATTACGCAACCGCCTACATCATGGTCTTTTACACAGATGTGGTAAAACTTTTACCTTTAGCCGTTGGCACTCTACTTTTAGTGGCACGTATCTTTGATGCGGTTAATGATCCTCTTATGGGAATCCTGATTGATAAGCCTAATCAACGCAAAGAGAAATTACTGCCTTTCTTGCGTTGGATCACGATTCCAATGTTTATTTCTACCGTATTGATTTTCGTCATCCCATTCGAATCGACAAGCGCAAGGTTAATCTATGCTTATGTATCATTTATTGCTTGGGACTTGGTTTATACCGTCTCCGATATCCCTTTTTGGGGTCTAAGTGTTCTTATCCATCCTGATTCTACTCAAAGACTGAGCGTATTAACCTATGCTCGAGTCTTATCCAATGTAGGACTTGCCATCTCAATTGTGATACCACCCTTACTGATCTCTAGTTTAGGATCCAATCAATCAGCCTATCTCATTACCGGTCTAGTGATGGCTGGTATTGGAACCTTACTCTTTTCACTGGTAGGTCTTTTTACTAAAGAGCGCATCAAAACACAAACTGAGGATACAAAGTTTGAATTTAAAGACTTATTTAAATCAAAGAATCTTTGGATCCTACAAAGTTCAAGAGTCTTATCTGCTTTTAGAATGGTCATCGCCACCGCAGGCTTATATTATGCGAAATACAATCTTCAAAATGAAGCACAGTTCTCCATCATGGGGGGCTTACTCATTCTCGCCATGATTTTAGCCATGTTTATTACCCCAAGTTTAAGAAAGAAATTTAGCAAAAAGAACTTATATGTTTATTCTCTAATTTTAGGGTTTTTGGCTCACTTTTTACTTTTTATCTTAGGCGATGGATCCATCATCATAACCTACTCTGCCCTTTTCTTATCCGGACTTTCTTTAGGTTTAGGGGATGTCATCTCTTATACTTTAGTGGGCGATATTGTTGAAGATTTAGCCCTAAAAACAGGAAAACGACATGAAGGCATGATTTTTGCAACCCATACCTTTACCACAAAAATGCAATCTGCTATAGGCTTATTTACCATTGGTTTAGTGTTAAATGCGACTGGTTTTATCGAAAACACACTGCAAACAAAAGATGCCCTATTTGGCATCTTTACCCTGATTTCTCTTTTACCAGCGATTGCCAGTTTACTCAGTATTCTTCCGATGTTTTTCTTTAAACTAAAGGATGATGTTTCGCTAGGATAAGCTGTGCAAATTGAGCCACTCCTGCTTGGGCAACATCAGCCACCACCATGTCCACCACTTCAGTGACTTCTTTTTTTGCATTGCTGACAGCTGCCGATAAGCCAACAGCACTCAACATAGCT
>CAZHIG010000131.1:2320-3264 GCA_964532705.1 uncultured Erysipelotrichaceae bacterium | reverse complement strand
ACTTACGCTCATTTTCCCTTGCGTTAAAGTACCCGTTTTATCAAACAGAACCGTTGTAATGCTTTGTGTCTGTTCTAAGGCTTCACCACCTTTAAAGAGTATACCTTGACTGGCCGCTCTACCTGTTCCAACTAAGATGGCAGTTGGGGTGGCTAAACCTAATGCACATGGACATGCGATGACTAAAACTGAAACAAAGATATTGAATACAAAATTAAAGTCTTTACCTAATATTGCCCATATCATGGCACTGATGAATGCTAAGGCAATAACAATTGGAACAAAAACCCCTGAGATACTATCAGCCAATGCAGCAATGGGTGCTTTTTTAGCTTGCGCATCTTCAACCAGTTTAATGATTTGAGCTAGGGCGGTCTCTTGACCGACAGCAGTTGCCTTAAATTGAAAACTGCCATGCGTATTCAGGGAGCCACCGAGTACTTTCGAATCGATTTGCTTTTCAACCGGCAAACTTTCACCTGTCAGTAAACTTTCATCTACTGAACTCTCTCCTAAAGTGATGATGCCATCGACCGGAATCTTTTCACCCGGTTTAACCAACAAGATATCACCATGTACAATTTCTTCTAGTCGTACATCAATGATTTGATCCCCTTTGACAAGATGGGCAATCTTTGGTGCTAATTCCATTAACTTTTGGATGGCTTGCGATGTTTTAGCTTTTGATCTTTCTTCTAGCCACTTCCCAAGTAAAACCAAGGATATAACCACTCCCGCAGATTCAAAGTAAAGAGAGTTTACCCATTCAACTTGTCCTAACCAAATGAAGTATGTTGCATATAAGCCATAGTTAAAAGCTGCGCCTGTACCAATGGCAACCAAAGCATCCATGTTGGGCATTCCATTTCTTAAAGTTTTAAATCCAACGAGGAAAAATCTTCTTCCAGCATACATAATAGGCAGTGTTAAAAATACTTGAGCCA
>CAZHIG010000131.1:0-2310 GCA_964532705.1 uncultured Erysipelotrichaceae bacterium | reverse complement strand
GTTTAAAGGCTGCATATGATGGTTTAGAAAATCAGGTAATGGAAGTTTTAAACTTGGAATCATATGATTCATCGTAAGATAGAGTAAAGGCAAAGCAAAAATCATGGATAGAATGAGTCTTCGCGTCATATCTTTATAGTGAGCCAATTTCTTTTGTTGCTCAACGCTTAAATCTACTTGGACTTCTTTCTCTTTAATTTTATAACCTACTTTATCAACAGCTTTTTCAAGTTCAGATAACTTAACTTTTGATGGATCATATTTTAAATATGCAGAATGGGTTGCAAGATTAACTTGAATGGCCATAACACCCGTTTGTTTTTTTAACGTTCTTTCAATGGCGGCAACACAAGAAGCACAGGTCATGCCTTCAACATCAAGGTTGATCTCTTTCGCATCACTGATTTCTTCTAATTCATAGCCCGCTTTTTCAACCGCTTTTTTAAGCACATCAAATGAAATCTCTTGACTAGATTCAAGATGGACTCTTTCAGTTGTCAAATTAACGTCAGCCAATTCTACCCCTTCAATTTTCTTAAGGGTACGAGAAACTGCGGCTGAGCAGGAGGCACATGTCATCCCGCTCACTTTATAGTTTTTAATCATTAGGCTTCGAGAAGTTTATAGCCTGCTTCTTCAACTGCACTCTTTAATTTGTTAAATTCAATCTCTGAATCTGAAACAATCATGGCTGTATGGGCATCTAAAGAAACCTTTACATCTTTAACACCAACTACCTCTTCCAACGCTGTTTTAACGTGATGAACACAGTGCATGCATGTCATCCCTTCTACTTTGTAACTTTTAATCATGGTGATTACCTCCATCAATATAATATACCCCCACGGGGTATAATTCAAGGCAAATGCCTATTAAAAAGCGATCATTGATCGCTTGATTTCTTGGGTCGATAGAAGGCTCTGTTTTCAAGAGGAAAGATACGCTGTGTCCATTCCCCTGCTTGCGTATTCGCAAACGCTTTTTCAAACATATTCATCCTTGCATCGATGTTATCAATGTAATTTAAGATTTCAGCTTCCATCACCAAAGGTAAAACTGGGGATCCAAATTCATACTCACCATGATGGGAAAGAATGAGATGACGCAGTAGTAAAGCTTGCTCATGATCTTGATAACCCATGCTCTTTGCAATTTCTGCAATTTTGGTTTCCATAATAGAGATATGACCAATCAGTTTACCTTCAAGGGTATATTCGGTTAAAACTGGTCCTGATAGTTCTACTGTCTTACCAATATCGTGACAGATTACCCCGCTGATGAGTAAGTCTCTGTTTAAACTGGGATAGAGGCTAACGATCGCATCTGCTAGGGCAATCATCGATATCACATGCGTTGCAAGACCACCCGCAAAATCATGGTGGTTCTTTGCTGCAGCAGGATAGTGATAAAGACGATCATCAAACTCCTCCAATACAACTTTAACCAAAGCATGATAAATCGGATCTTGAATGCTGTTCAGTGAACTTATTATGCTTGCCTTAAGTTCATCAGCTGAGTAACTTGATGTCGCAACATATTCAGATGGGTTAATCAGAGACTCATCCATGAGTTCTATGGCATAGAGTCTCAACTGCAAGGCATTTCGATATTTTAAAACTTCTCCTGAAACCATGGCAACTTTACCTGCAACAATCCCTGATATTGCTTCATCTTTCGCATCCCAAAGTTTAGCTTCAATGCTGCCACTTTGATCTTGTAAAACAAACGATGCATAAGGAGACCCCGAAGTGGTGATCCCTTTTGTCATTTGAGTGATGAGTAAACTTGTTTGGACTTTTTGTCCTTCTTTAAATTCTTGAATCGAAACTCTCATGTTAAAACTCCATTTCATTTAATACGATGTAGATATCATCCAAAGAAAAACCTTGGTGATCTAAATAGGTAAACATGGCATTTCTTAAAGCTGTTCCACTGTGTTTTGATGCATATCTTTTCTTTGCTTTTAGAGCTACTTTGCGTAGTGCATCCATCTCTGCTTGCGCTTCATCATTAAAGTTAAGTGCATTCATCACCGATTCGATCACTTCATAATCAAAGCCTTGAAGGGCCATCTTTTGGTTAAGATTTTGTTTAAGTGCTCTTAACGATTTATCTTTGATATTCGCTTTTGTTTTTTGTGCAAATCTTAAGGCATTCTCAAATTCATCTTCCAATATTTCATCGGATAAAGCTTGTAGAATGAGTTCTTCATCAATGCCCTTTTTACGCAAATTACGGATGACTTTATGCTTGCCTTGAAGTAAAGCTCGATAGGAGTTGACCATACTTTTTGAGAGTGCAGCATCATCA
>CAZHIG010000130.1:0-3269 GCA_964532705.1 uncultured Erysipelotrichaceae bacterium | reverse complement strand
GGATAGATTTCACTTTCTTCGTGACGTTACTAATAGCATATTTATCCTGAATAATTGGACTTAATGCGATTTGTGGCTTTTTTTCCAGCAATGTGAGCAGTAGTGCAAAATCCTGCGCTACTGCTTCTGAAACACCCTCAGCCTTTTGTGCCGATTGACTTATCACGTTCCACCTCAAAGACAAATTGATCGTTTTCGATTCGACCATCTGATAACTTGGCAAACGCCAATTCGGGATAAGTCATGGCATATAGCTGTAAGGCTTCAACAGCCACAGTTCCCGCTGGAACTTCTAGCATTAGATGACCATGCTTAATAAACTGCTTCATATCCATAATTTATGCTCCTTACAAGTTCTCGAATAAATCTGCTTGGTCATCGTCATCATCACTGCATGAACCTGTCTGGCACACTGTCGGCTTTTCTTCTTTAGTCGAAACCTTGCTAGATGAAGTTGAAGGCTTACCTTTAGCCTTAGACTTGGCTTCCTCAGCTTTTTTATTAGCCTCTGCAACAGTGTTCTCAATCGAATGAATCATGGAAGCAAGCGTATCTTGGGCTTTACGATAGGTTGGCGATTGAACCAGCTCCAGTAAAGCATCCAGTTCATCACAAATATCATCTGGTGTACCTTTGAATACTTTGGGCTTTGCTAGTTCGGCACGAATCAAATTAGCAGAAGCCATCATGCACTCTACCGCTTCTTTAACATCGTTGCTCGGCTTAAACTCTCCAATAGACAAAGGCTGGAAAGATAGTGTTAGTTTATAAATACCACTGCCTAAGTTTGATAACTGAAACGTCAGCTTCTCATTCTCTGCCAGTAAATCAGCAATTTTATTTAACATGATATGACCTCCGATTAGTATGCTTTTATATTACCTGTGTTTATCTATACGTCAACGAATGAGAAAACTAATTAACTAAAAATTGCCAAATTTTGGTATCCATACGCAAGGGTTTAACTGTGTGGCTCTTTAGGTCAACAAAGCCACCATGCGTAAGGATGACACCATCCTTAAATAACTGGTATAACAGTGCCGATGCGTGAGTCACAAGCGTTTTATTGATGAATAATGACTGAATCTCAATCGCTTGTTTCAAGCTACATGATGACGAATTATCTTCCACTTTTTCGGCTTCCCTTAACTCTTTGCCATATAAATCATACACGTTAGGTATCTTGAAGGGAGCGTTACCGTGCCATAAATGCCCCAATACATATTGACCCGTATAGGATTCATTGCCGAGGTCTAACCAGAGCAATTCATCTGCGTCTTGCCTGTATAAATCGTCGGTGTTATCTTCGATAAACTCCCCCATACTTACCCGAAAAGATGCACTGTCTGTGCAACTGACGATTAAGTTGAAATTGAACATTTCACTAGGGTCAAAACGCTTTGCATGAGCTTTAATGGTCAAGCCATAAAACAAATTGAATCGACTTGCTAAAACATCCACCTTGTACTGACCAACATCAACGACAGAAAACCTTGTCCTACCAATATTCGATTGTGACACTCGGTCATCATCATAAAGATGAATCTCTAAGCCACTATGCCCAAGCTCTTTTAGTACAAGATCAATCCTGACTAAGCTCTCTAACATCTCTCCACCAGAACCACCTAATCCTACTAGAGCTACGGAAACCTTGTTAAACATCAACGCTTCACTCAAAGCGTATGATTTGGTGCTAGTCATACCATCCCCCTTAAAAATTCTTTCATCGTTGTTCGCATAGACACCAACGCACTTGCAGGAAATTTCCGCTTTCCGACCAACGATTTCAAAAGATGGATATAACTCTCGTTGCTAACATCTTTACCGGCTATAAGTTGTTTGTGGCTGATGTGTGAGAAGTAACTGGAAAATATCATTGATTCCCACGCATAACGGTTATCTTTGGGGTGTGTACTTGGTTTAGGAACACTTCCTTGGCACATAGTCCCATCATCAAAGAAATTCATAAGAGGTGCGTGATAGCACTCTGTCTCTTCTGTGATCTTCTGATCTTTTATGGCACAGACTTTTATCCGATCTCCATTGCTCACAATGGCAAATGCTGGCATTGGACAGGTAATTGAGAACTTAACACCTCTTACATTAAACTTGATGGTTCTGACTTGCTCTGGCACTCGCCAGCCCACTAGGTTCTCACCCATAAAGAAAATGTCATGACTGATGAACTGACCCGATTCATCCTCGCCAGTCACTTTAAGTAATAGCGACTTTAAATCTCCCAGTGATATAGTAACCCCCGGTTGTAGATGCGGTTCACCATTTTCATCCACTTCAAAATCATGCCGAAAGGCTAACAGTCCGACAGGTGAATTAACCAGTGTCAGACCCGTAATGGGTTCTAGCATTTGAACATCCTCCCTATTCATGCTTTTATGTTATTCCATATTTGTTATTAGTCAATGAATGGGTGCAATAATGCCACTACGGTGACACTAATAAAGGACTAATTGTTTTGCTTTTGCGATCAGGTTGCTCAACTTCTGAAGGCTTTGAGTACGATACTCAGAGTCGCTCGTGTTTCGATCAAGACCTATTTTCTGAATTTCCCTGCAAGAACGCAAAACCTCTACAAGCAACGATTCTTTACTCATGCTTGGTGTACCTGCTTTTGTATGCGTAGGCTGAATATCGCCTTTGAGTAATTTCTCATGTTGTCTTTGACTTTCCAGCCAGACGATTTTGACTCCATAGATCTGGTGTATCGTATTTTTGGACAACGTTTTCGGTCTCACATTAGTTATGCTTCCTTTAAACTGATATGAGTAATCGTCTCCCGATATGATACGTCCATGAATAGGCATTCCCTTAAAAAACACGCCATGATTGTAACCAGGTACTTCAAATGATAAACCCATGACGCTTACGTCAATGCCAACGTATTTTTTACCTTCAATTCTAACTTCAAATTCTCTAACTTCACGTTTGTACATTCGTTGTTCTTTTAGAAACATGGCGCTTATCCCTGTGATGATGGCATTAACATTTCACTAGCATGTATTAAACTATCTGCGTATCCGACAAGAGCATCATTAGGATTTCGACATTCCCACCGTGAGGTTGCCTTTTTCGCCCTTCCGATCCTTACTGACTGCCCAGTCTTACTTTCGCTGACAAAAACATCGTACTCTAAATTTTTGGATTCGCTTCTCATGAATGACAACCGGTAATAATCCATCGTTACACCCTGAACTTACTTAGACTGTGTTGCAACTCTTCAGTTATGACGCCAAGTTGCACAAACTCATTTC
>CAZHIG010000129.1:0-3275 GCA_964532705.1 uncultured Erysipelotrichaceae bacterium | reverse complement strand
CGATGTTTGATTTTATAGGGAAAGCCCATACAATTGATTACCTTGATTTACTTAAGACTGATGAAAATGCTTGTTTTTATGGATTTCAATGCTGTGCTCTTGATCCTGATGGCATTTTAAGTGATTTAGCAACGCGATTACTCAACCGAAAATTGTTTGAAGATGATGATAAACATACAATGCGTGATTTAAGTGATCTTTTGACTCAACAAGGCTTTGATCCTCGTTATTACCTTTACCAAGATAAATTAGAAAAGGACCCTTATTCGCCGTATCATGAAGATCGCAATTTGATCTACATCTTGATGAAGGATGAGTCCATCCAAGAGTTATCTACAGTGAGTGATATTGTTTCGGCAGTTGTCGCTGGAAAACAGAAAGAAGATTTACGTTGCTTTTATCCAAAGGAGCTCAAATTATGAATGAATTTAATGTAAGAAGAAAAGTTAGAATCGACGCGATGAAAGAGAACAGTTTGGCTTTCTATTTTGCGGGCTCACTGATTCCTTCAAGTGCCGATGCGCATTATCCTTTTTTAGTGAATCGTAACTTCTATTACTTAACTGGGCTTAAAGAAGATGAACTTATCTTGATGATTCAAAAGACTGCCTTGGGTGTTAAAGAAAGCTTATGGATTAAGGATGCCAATCCAATGATGGAAAAATGGGTGGGACGTTTTACTAAAGCTGAAGAAGCACAAGACATTAGTGGTGTATTGGTTATCAACACTTTATCTAATTTTGAAGCCTATTTAGATCGTGTTTTGCTTAGCAATGAGATTGAACATGTCTACATTGATGCTGAACGTCAACACCTTAAATTAGCACATACAGCTGTTGAACATTTCGCTCAAGATATTACTAAAGCTTATCCACATATACAAATTCATAACGTTAATAAGAGCTTAGCCAAACAACGAAGAATTAAGTCTGAATCTGAGCTTGAAATGATGGTTAAAGCCATGCATGTAACCCATCGTGGGTTGAATCGAATCTTAAGTGAACTTAAACCTGGTCGTTATGAGTACCAAGTGGCAGCTGATTTTAGTTATCAAGTGCAACTTGAGAATTGTACCCATGCTTTTAGTACCATTGCCGCAAGTGGAAGTGATGCGACCATTCTTCATTATGTAGAGAACTCAAAAGCCCTTAAAGAAGGGGATTTAATTCTCTGTGATTTGGGGGCTGCTTATCAAAATTATGCCTCAGATATCACAAGAACGTATCCAGTAAGTGGAAGATTTAGTCCTCGTCAAAAAGAACTCTATGAGATTGTTTTAAAAGCTCAAGAAGCTGTCATCAATGCGATTAAACCAGGGATAAGTTTATTAGAACTTAATAATATTGTGAAAGAAGTCTATAAAATTGAATGTGTAAGAGCCAATGTAATTGAAAAAGCTGAAGATGTTGATACTGTTTACTACCATGGTGTTTCTCATTTATTGGGTTTAGATACGCATGATGTAGGACATCTTGAAGGGATGAAGTTAGAAGAAGGAATGGTCATTACCGTAGAACCGGGTCTCTATAGTTCTGTAGAGGGCATTGGAATTAGAATTGAAGACAATATCTTAGTGACCAAAACAGGCTCACAGAACTTATCGGCCTTCATCGAGAAATCGGTTGAAGACATTGAAGCAATCTTGAACCCATCAAAATGATGGGTTTTTATGTAAAGGTTTACAAAATGGCTTGACATCAATTCTCACACCCTTATAATCTTTTCAGGAATGGGTTACTAAAAGCATGCAATTTCAAGCGGTGAGATATGAACTCACACTCAACAATATCCTTGAAGACACCAGTACTTTTTATGCAGATTTAATTGGTGAATACGATAAAGCTGCTCAGCATTATCGCTACGCTGAGAATCAAGAAAATGCATTGGTTGAAATTAAAGTTCTTGATCAAACCATCGATTTGGTTAGAAAATCAAGTGCACTTGCACATTTGAAATTTGATGCCGATCGAAGAACTGCTTTTTATATCGAAGATGCTCAAACACGTTTTGAAGGAGAACTTGAAACGGTAAAGTTAGTCTATCGTCCTGAGTATTTATTTGTTCATTATCGCTTATATACACAAGAAAACGTCATTGCAGAAATTGAAATGGAATTAAAAACAGAGGTCCCTCAAGCATGAATCCAATTGAAAGGTATTTAAAAGAGAAAATCGTACAAGCCATTAAACGTGCGTTCGATTTAGAACTTGATCTTAATGATGTCATCATCGAGAATCCAAAAGTTAAAGAACATGGTGATTATTCAACGAACGTAGCGATGCGTTTAAGCAAACAACTTTCTAAGAACCCAAGAGAGCTTGCTCAAAAGGTTGTAGATGTTTTAGATCAAAGTGAATTTGACAAAGTTGAGCTTGCAGGTGCAGGGTTTATTAACTTTAAATTGAAAGCTTCTTTAGTGAGTTCTGTTTTAGATATTATTCTTAAAGAAAAAGAGAAGTATGGTTATGCCAAAGAGATTAAGGATCAAAAAATAAACATCGAATATGTCTCTGCCAATCCTACAGGAGATTTGCATCCAGGGCATGCAAGAGGTGCAGCGATTGGGGATTCATTAAGCCGCATCATGAAGGCGGCAGGTTATCAAGTGACAAGAGAATATTATCTTAATGATGCAGGTAACCAAATTAATAACATGGCTAAGTCTTTACAAGCCCGCTATCTTCAAAGATGTGGACAAAGTGTTGAAGTTCCTGAAGATGGCTATCATGGTAAAGATTTGATTGAGATTGCGGAAGACATTTATAAAAATGTTCAAGATAAATATGCTTTGGTTGATCCTAGTCTTAGTTTAGCCATGTTTAAAGAATTGGGTTTAAGTTATGAAACTGAAAAACTCAAGGAAGACTTAAGTTTATTTGGATGCGAGTTTGATGTTTGGTCTTCAGAACAAGCGCTTTATGACCAAGGTTTGGTCCAAAGAAGCTTACAGAGACTGATTGATTTAGGCCATACCTATGAGCATGAAGGGGCTTTATTTTTACGCTCTACGGATTATGGTGATGATAAGGATCGTGTGCTTCGTAAATCAGATGGGTCATATACGTATTTAACACCAGACATTGCGTATCACTTAGATAAAAAACAAAGAGGTTTTGATGTCCTCATCAATTTGTGGGGAGCGGATCATCATGGATACATTCCACGTATTAAGGCAGCCTTTGAAGCATTAAGTTTTAATCCAAATGATTTACATGTTGATGTGATTCAGATGGCTAGAATGATTAAAAATGGTGTAGAATTTAAACTTAGCAAAC
>CAZHIG010000128.1:0-3282 GCA_964532705.1 uncultured Erysipelotrichaceae bacterium | reverse complement strand
GCTTTTTTAGCCACATCCGGCATGATTTCAGGGGTAGGATTGGCCAATGCAAATATAATCGCTTTTTGAGCCATTGAAGCAACCATCGCTTCACTCACAAGATTAGGGGCAGAGACACCAATAAAGACATCCGCATTCACTAAGACATCTTTTAATGACCCTTTGATGTTTTCTAGATTGGTCACTTGTGCTATTTCATAGGCAGGATCTTCAAGATCTCTTTCATCTTTAGATACAACACCTTTTATGTCTGTGAGAATAATGTCTTCACACCCTAAGCTTAACAACATTCTCGCAATCGCTGTTCCTGCTGCCCCTGCTCCACTGATGACTACTTTTATTTTATACAAAGATTTATGGGAAAGTTTTAATGCATTGATAAGTGCTGCAGCCACAACGATGGCTGTCCCATGTTGATCATCATGAAATACAGGAATGTCTATGACTTCTTGTAGTCGTCTTTCCACTTCAAAACAACGAGGAGCTGAGATGTCTTCTAAATTAATGCCTCCAAAACTTGGGGCTAAGTTTTTAATGGTTTGAACGATATCATCGACATTTTGCGTATCTAAACACAAAGGTATCGCATCGATGTTGGCAAATTCTTTAAAGAGAATCGCCTTACCTTCCATCACTGGAATGGCGGCTAGAGGACCGATATTGCCTAGACCTAAAACGGCAGAACCATCACTGATGACCGCGATGCTTCTGCCTTTAGCGGTATAGTGATAGACATCTTCTGAATTTTCTTTGATTTTTAAACAAGGTTCTGCAACCCCTGGAGTATACGCCAAAGCTAATTCTTCTTTATTTGTGATTGATACCAATGACTTGATTTCTAATTTTCCTGGATGTTGGCGATGAAGTTCTAAAGCTTTTGTTTTTTGGTCCATGTAAGACTCCTAATCTTTTTTCACATTTATTATATAGGGCTTTTGTCTTATACTGATAGGGTGAATCAAATAAAACAAAAAACCGTGATTGTGATTGGTGGTGGCCCTTCGGGTTGTATGGCAGCCATATCCGCTAAACAACACCATCCTATTGCCAATGTGCTTTTAATAGAACGCAATCTAAAACTCGGTGTCAAACTTAGAATCACTGGAGGTGGACGATGTAACATCACTGCCAATGTCCCCAATGATGAAATCATCACACATACCCCAAGAAATGGTCGTTTTATGTTTAGCTCACTTGATTCTTTTGGACCTCAAAACATCATAAATTTTTTCACCCATCGTGGATTGAATCTTAAAGAAGAAGATCATCATCGTCTTTTCCCTGTAACCAATAAATCGGAAGATGTGGTTAAAGTATTGGAAAAGGAACTCAACGATTTAGGTGTAAGGATCCTTTTTAATACCTTGATTGAGTCTGTTGATTTATCCAAAAAACAAGTGATAGACAAAGATAGTACTTTCAACTTTGATGCGCTCATCATCGCGACTGGGGGCATCACCTATACTCAAACAGGCTCTGATGGGACAGGCTATCAACTCCTACAACAAATGGGTCATAGCATCACTGATTTAAAACCCTCTGAAGTGGCTTTGGTTTCGAATGATGCCCTTATCCAATCAAAAGCCCTTCAAGGCTTATCCTTTAATGACATTAAAATCACATCATATGTGAATAACAAGAAAATCATTACCGTTACCAATGATCTACTCATTACCCACTTTGGGCTATCAGGTCCTGCTGCTTTACAAAGCAGCAGTTACTTAAGAGATGCCTTTGAGCATGAAAATCACGTTGAAGTTAAAATTGATTTCTTACCCAATATCCCTTTAGAAAGTTTACAGAGACAAAAAGATCTCCAAGAAAAACTTCAAGACTATGGTTTACCAAAACGACTGATTGCTGTGCTCTATGAGACCTTTCCTAAACACTTGATAGCGGAAAAGGTCAAAGCTTTTACATTGACCATTCATAACACCCGTGGGTTTGCGAATGCGTTTGTCACTTCTGGGGGCCAAAGTTTAAAAGAAGTCGAGCCTAAAACGATGAAGTCTAAACTTCATCCCTTTCTATCCATTTGTGGAGAAACATTAGATGTTAATTCTTTAACCGGTGGGTACAATATGACACTTGCGTTTTCAAGTGGATTTACAGCAGGAAAGTACTGTATAGAAGAAGAATGAATAATTCTAGGTAGCGATTATTAAATTTGAGTATCAAGTTACTAAATAGTGTTAGTAATATCGTTCTTAGCTTTATTCCTTAACATTGGCCATCGAAGCAGAATCAATCCATCTAACCCAAGTGCTAATGATTTGAATAAAACTCACTATCAGTAACCACCAAGAAAAAGTGACTTCACTAAAGTAAAGCTTGTTTAAACTATAGTACTCATCTGCAATATACCCTAGATTGATGATGAAGAACATTGTAGAAAGACCAAAAAGAAAACTTAATAAGAAGTTAAATAAATATTTCATTTTTAAATTATTAACATTGATCATTTGTATTGCAGTCATCAATAAACTAAGCCCTACCATCACAAGTAAGTTCAAATATCCCCATTCAACAATCATCATTTTTTGAACACTGATTCCTCTATATTGTGCATACAAACTCATCACAAGCCATTGAAACATCGTCATACTCATGATTAAAAAGACTAAATAGGAAACTTTTAACTTCAAGTCTAAATAGAATACATAACTAAAGATTCCAATGAGTAAAAGAATGTAGAATGTTTCATATCTGACAAAATTCATCACCATATACTCATTTAAAACCAACACTGTTGTCTTCACCAATAAGAAACTTAGACTTAATAAAAAACCTTTAAAAAGATAATTTTTAACGTTATGACTGATGTTCATGAATTGTATTTCCCCTTTTATTATTTTTATGATGATGAAACAAAAACAGAGAAGCAATACCCGCACATAGTACTAAAAATCCATAAATGACTGAGTAGCTTTTTTTAAAGATTGAGAAAAAGAAAGGATCAATCAACCCAAAAATCATCATGCTTAAAGAAATCCAGAGGAAAAAATACTCAGGTCTATTCCTCATTCTTTTAACGATGCTTTTAAATCCCATCTTTGAAAATAAACTCAGTATCATCAGTTGAAAGAAAACAAAGGCAACAAAGTCAAATACAATCTGGATTTTAGCGAATTGATTCCAATCAGATTGATTCAAGATTGAAAAGGCTAATCCACTAAAAAAAACGAGAATGGTCCAAGAGAAATATAGAATGGATTGCCGTATTTGGTCGATGCTTGTATTACGTGCTCTACGATAGGATCGATCGAGTTCCCTTTTCTTTTC
>CAZHIG010000127.1:0-3299 GCA_964532705.1 uncultured Erysipelotrichaceae bacterium | reverse complement strand
TACTTGTGAAAATGAATTCTCACATTCACAGTGTATAAAACATGTTATACTATTCACAAGTAGGTGAAATTTATGACAAAGAAAATATCTGTCCCTAAAGCAACGCTTCAACGTTTTCCAATTTACTTAAAGGCTTTACGTAAATTAGATCATTTAGGCGTTCAAAGAATCATGTCACGAGAACTCTCAGAATTCGTAAACATAGAGCCCACAACCATCCGTCGAGACTTTTCGTTTTTAGGATCTTTAGGAAAACAAGGCTATGGTTATGAAGTTAAATCTTTAATAGAGATTTTTGATCATGAGTTGGGTGGAACTTTTCATGAGAAACTCATCATCGTTGGAGCGGGTAATTTAGGTCGAGCCTTGATGAATTATAATCGATGGAACCATGTGGTTGGTGAAATTGTATGTGCATTTGATCTTGAACCATCGAAAGTTGGTGAAATGTATCAAGTCCCAGTTTATCCAATTTCAGATATTAAAGATCGTTTTCCAGAAGGCTGTAGAATTGCAATCTTAACCATTTCTAGCAACATTCAAGAGACTGTAGATTTACTGGTTTCATTAGGTATTAAAGGTATCGTAGATTTTACACACGAACACATTCAAGTCCCCAAAGGAGTAAACGTTAAGCAAGTGGATGTCGTATCCATGATTCAAGAATTGGTTTTTGAAACTAACGCGATGAACTAACATGAACTTATTAATGACAGCAAGAGAATTATTTGAATTAGCTTTAAACAATGAACCCATAGAAATGGATGGTTTAGACCATGTCCAAGTTCAAGGTTGGGTCAGAACAAACCGCAACAATAAAAATGTCGGATTTATTGAACTCAACGATGGAACGTACTTCAGAAACATCCAAATTGTTTATGGGATAGACCATCCATCATTTGAAGAAGTCAGTCATTACTTAACCGGATCTGCACTCAGTGTTGTGGGAGAAGTAAAAATGACGCCAGAGATGAAGCAACCTTTTGAATTGATTTTAAAGGAAGTTCATCTAGAAGGGGCAGCTGATGCTGATTATCCTTTACAGAAGAAACAACACAGTTTTGAGTATTTAAGAGAAATTGGACATCTAAGACCACGCACCAATACTTTTAGTGCAGTTTTTAGAGTGCGTAGTATTCTATCGATGGCCATTCATGAATTCTTTCAAGATCAAGGATTTGTTTATGTACATGCGCCAATCATTACTGGTAATGATGCGGAAGGTGCTGGAGAAGTATTTACTGTAACCACAAGAAATGATGGGAAATATGAGGATGATTTTTTTGGTAAGAAAGCCAGTTTAACTGTCTCAGGACAACTTCAAGCGGAAGCTTTTGCGTTAGCGTTTAGAGATGTTTACACCTTTGGGCCTACCTTTAGAGCTGAAAACTCCAATACCGGAAGACATGCCAGTGAATTTTGGATGATTGAACCTGAAATTGCATTTGCTGATTTAGAGGACAACATGAACCTCATTGAAGATATGGTCAAATACTGTATAGATTATGTATTGGAAAATGCACCAGAAGAAATGAAATTCTTTAATGAGAGAATTGATACAACACTTTTAGAAAGACTTAATTTGGTTCAAAATTCTAACTTCAAACGACTCACTTACACTGAAGCCATTGAAATCTTAGAAAAAGCTCCTGTTCAGTTTGAGTATCCTGTTAAATGGGGAACTGACTTGATGTCAGAGCATGAGCGTTACATCAGTGAACAAGTCGTTAAAGGTCCTGTTTTCTTAACCGATTATCCTAAAGACATTAAAGCTTTCTACATGCGTGTTAATGACGATGGTAAAACCGTTGCTGCATGTGATTTATTGGTGCCATCGATTGGTGAATTGGTCGGAGGCTCACAACGTGAAGAGCGCTTAGACATCTTAAAAGATCGAATGGCTTCCATGAATATTCATGCTGAAAGCATGCAATGGTATTTAGATTTAAGACGTTATGGCGGATGTAAACATGCAGGCTTTGGCTTAGGATTTGAACGTTTCTTAATGTATATCACGGGCATTACCAACATCAGAGATGTGATCCCTTTTGCGAGAACTCCTAAAAATTTACTTTTCTAATGATACAAATGCAGCCTAAGTTGGTTAAAAAATCATCCAGTAAGCACCCTTGGATCGTACTTGGAATTTCACTTACGATCATCTTGGGTCTTTTTCTGTACTGGAGCTACAATCTAGGGAATGAAGAAGAGTCACTGACTTTCTCGGTATGCAATCAATCCTATGCACAAACACAAAATATGTTTGAAACAATGGACTTTGAATCTAGCCTAGTGTTCAAAGATTATTTGATTTATGGAGAAACTCTGAATATATACGCTGAAAACTATGTGTTGGGCCAAGTGGATCCTTTTGTAGGTAAGACTTTAGTGCTTAAGAATTTATGTGATGGGTATGAATGGGTCTATATGCTGGAGAAAAACATCGATGGTCAAATCCCCCTTGAACTTTTGCCAGAAGGATTTTATGAGTTGTATATCGTCGAAGATCTACAGCGCAAACGATTGGTCTCTAATGAAGATGTTCTCTTGAATTTCTATCCGATTGCGCGGGAAACTGAAACGTTGGAAGTAACGTTACTTGCACAGAACAGTTTTGGCAATGCAGATGAACCCATTGAATTGAATGAGCGTTATTTCTTTTTAGATGTGCATAAAATGCAAGCTTCTACACAGGATATTATTTATGATCTGGTGATCGATCCTGCGCACTCAAGTAATCTTAATGGGGGCATTGAAAAAGGAAGATCTGCTTTTAGTTTAGTCGAAGCCAATGAAACGTTAAGATTGGCCTTACTGCTTAAAGAGGATCTAGAAAAATCAGGACTAAAGGTTTACTTAACAAGAGATGATCATGAAGATGTGGTGGACCTTTATGGTGTGGATGGTCGATTGTATCAAGCTTATCAAGTGCAAGCAAAGTATTATATTGAGCTCAATATGATGTATTCAAGCAATGAGGCCATTCGAGGTTCAACGGCACATTATTCTCGATATGCCTCAAATCGATTCGCGACACTTGTTTTTAAATCCTATTTAGATAACACAAAACTTGTGCCAAGAGGAACAAGTACCAATGGCAACATCGACGGGGTTAAAGCAGCCCCATCCTATGAAGGCTATGATGCAATACCAGTGATTCGTGAAAGTGGTGGACGAATTTTAGGAGCAGGTACCATGTCTGAAGCCTCTATGGAAAATGCAATTTTTAATAAGGATGCGCGCATTGGAATGCAAAGCTTAAGCCTAGATCTTATTTATATCTCAAATCAAGAAGATGT
>CAZHIG010000126.1:0-3326 GCA_964532705.1 uncultured Erysipelotrichaceae bacterium | reverse complement strand
CTTACTCGATGTATCGAAAAAATAAAGAACGACTTTTTGAACAAAGATATAAATCTATTCCGATTCACTCTGCTGATGAATTAGAAAAAGTCATGTTGGAAGTGGGGAATAAAGATTCGAAATTTGCGGGTTGTTGTTTTGTTAGAGAGACCAATCATCCTTGGATGAAATCCATCAACATCAATCAAACCCAATTCAAGCTTACAAAACGTGAGGTGACTTCAGGGACCTATCTTGAAGCGTGGTTAAAGAAACATCAAATCACATTAACAGAGCTCATGAAACAAAAGGATTTACGCAATCAAGCCATCTTTGAACTAAGACAGCACTCGGATTGCACCTTAGCTCGTTTAGCCAAAGCCTTTGATTTGTCGGAATCCAACATTTCTAAGATTCTAAAAACATTTGAGTCAAAAGTCTTGTAAATTCAAGTTCTGTCCCCTATACTATCCACTGTAGGAGGTTACGTATGAGTTTGAATTTTTCTTTTAAAACACAATCCAAAATCATTCCCACAGATGTCCTCTTTGATTTTGTGACCCTTGGAGGTGGACCTGCTTCACTCAATGCAGCTCTCTATGCAAAACGTAAAGGGTTGAAGACTTTGTTGATTGCTAAGAAAATGGGTGGAAATCTCTTAAACACAGATTCAGTAGAAAATTATCTAGGCTTAGATTTTATGACTGGAGAAGGTATGGCAGAGAAGTTTGAAGCACACTTAAAGTCATTAGATGTTGAGATTTTAAGTGATACGCTGGTGACTCGCATTAAAAAAGTAGGCGATATTTTTGAACTTACACTTGAATCAGGTGAAATCATACGTAGTAAGACCGTCAATCTTTCGATGGGTTCTACCCCTAGGGAATTGAATGTTACAGGAGAAAACCACTTTAAAAACAGTGGTGTGGCGTATTGTGCCATCTGTGATGCACCTTTATTTAAAGGGAAAAAGGTGATCATCTCCGGCGGTGGGAATTCGGCTGTTGAAGCTGCGATTGATGTTGCTAAATATGCGTCAAAAGTTATTGTGGTGCATCGATCTGAATTTAGAGCGGATGCAATCTTGGTTGAACGAATGAAAGCCATTGAAGGTATAGAGATCTACACTCAAACTCAAATTCTTGAAATGATCGGGGATGTAAAACTCAGAAGTGTTAAAGTGCTAGATAAAAACACAGGCATAGAGCGTCTCATTGAGACCGACGGCATTTTCATTGAGATTGGACATCTACCTCATTCAAGTCTTGTTAAAGATTTCGTAGAACTTAATGAAAAAGATGAAATTATGATCGATGCATTTCAACGCACAAACATTCCAGGCTTGTTTGCCTCAGGCGATGTGACCAATGTGCCCTACAAACAGATTATTCTATCGGTTGCAGATGGCGCTAAGGCAGCGCTGAGCGCCAGTGAATATATAAATAACCATTTCTAGGAGGAAAAACAATGGAAAAGTTATTGAATACTGAAGTTGAAAATCAACTTAAAGATGTGTTTAGTGGAATGACTAAAGACATCACAATGGTCTTGTTTACAAGTCAAGACAACTGTGATTCTTGTGAACCCACTCAACAACTCTTAAGCGAAGTGGCTGCACTGAGCCCTCGTATTAATTTAATTGAAAAAGATTTGAATTCTGAAGAAGCTAAAACCTATGCGATTGAACGTGTCCCAGCATTCGTCATGCTAAATGACAAAGGTGAAGACTTAGGGGTAAAATTCAACGGTATTCCAGCGGGTCATGAAATCAATTCATTTGTGTCTGCCATTATGGAAGTAGGTGGTCAAGAATCTGAACTCCCTGCCGAAATTCTAGAAAGAATCGCAAAAATCGACAAACCTGTCAACATTAAAGTCTTCGTAACTTTATCGTGCCCACATTGCCCAGGTGCCGTACAAAAAGCTCATAAAATGGCGATGTTAAACAAGAATGTTGTTGGAGAAATGGTAGAAGCGCAAACCTTCTATGAACTCTCAGAGAAATTCAATGTTTCAGGGGTACCTAAAATTGTCATCAACGACAAACTTGAACTCTTGGGCAATCAACCCATTGAAGAATTCTTAAGACAAATTGAAAGTTTGTAAGACAGTGTAAACTGTCTTTTTTTATGTTAGGCTAAAAATATGGATGTACAACTCAAACAACTTAAACTGATGTGGAAGAAAATCGCTTCTTTAGATTCGATGTATTACAAAAGTGCCATCGATCCATTAGGGTCTAAAGTATCTAAAAATATTGCCTATTTAAACGATTCAGATCCGATGCATCAACTAGAAGTGATTCAACCCATGGATGCAAAAGTACCTTTACCTGTAATCTTTATGATTCATGGGGGTGGATGGGTTTACGGAGAGAAAGATAGTTATTATAAATATTATGCTAAAGAGCTGAGTCATTATGGTTATGCGGTTGTCAGTATGAATTATTCTTTAGCATTTGATCATCCCTTTCCTGCAGCCATTGAGGATTTATTTTCAGTTTTTCATTGGGCAGAGAAACAGTCTGAATTTAGCTTTGATTTAGGCCGTGTTTTCTTTGTCGGAGACTCAGCTGGTGCACACCTAAGTGCACTTTGTGCTCAAATCATTGAATCAAAATCGCTTCAAGAAAGTTTTGGGGTTAAAGCTCCATCCTTTAAACCCTTAGCCTTAGGTTTATCGTGTGGGGTTTATGATTTTGAACGACTATTAGAGGGACCCAATGATTTACCATTAAAAGATACATTATTAGAAGTCATCTTTAACCAAAAGGATTTTAAAAACCATCCTCTATTTAATCTTTCATGTGTCTCAAGAAATCTAAATGAAAGTTTTACACCGACGTATCTACTCAGCTCCAAAGCGGATTCTTTACATCATGAAAGTGAAACATTTGAGTTGGAACTAAGGAACTTAAAGATTAAACATCAGAAGCATTTCTTTCCTAAAAAAGATCAACTTCCACATGTGTTTAATCTAAAATCTATCTATCCTCAAAGTGATGTTGTTAACGCTGAAATGATGGCTTTCTTTGCCTCAATCAAGACTTGATTCTATCAGTTTGGCGTGCTAAACTAAATAAGCACTTATGGACGCTTAGCTCAGTTGGGAGAGCACCTGCTTGACGTGCAGGGGGTCAGGGGTTCGAGTCCCTTAGCGTCCACCATTCTAGTCTTGCGCCCGTGGCGCAATTGGATAGCGCATTTGATTCCGATTCAAAAGGTTGCAGGTTCGATTCCTGTCGGGCGCGCCATTATCATCGGGTCTTAAATTTAGGTATTAAATGTCAACCGGGGATTTAGCTCAGCTGGAAGAGCACAACGCTGGCAGCGTTGGGGTCGTGGGTT
>CAZHIG010000125.1:1512-3367 GCA_964532705.1 uncultured Erysipelotrichaceae bacterium | reverse complement strand
TCATCACCACCATCGATGTTGGCACTGTGGAAGATTGGAACTTCGATGCCTCTTTTATGAAGAAGAACTGCACATTCCATCGCCATTGCATGGACGATGTAGGCACCTGTGACCGTTGAGGTCGGACCCATCTTTTGCGCAAAGCCGGGGAAGGTGACGCTGGAGTCTTCAAACTCGCCACAGTTATCAATGACGATGTCGCCACAATCCTTAAGCTTCTTTCCACTACTATGACGTGAAGTCACGAGTTCTGTGTAAGCAAGATTGGTGATGACGATGACCGTCACACCCATGTTCTTAGCTTCAAGTGCGAGATCGATCGGAACCATATTACGTCCAGAAACTGAATGCACAATGACCACATCCCCTGCTTGTAGAGGGGATTGACGACTGATGAGTACCATAGTCCGCCAAACGTTCCACATCCGTCCTCGGGCACCAGTGATTTTCATTAGCATTCAGTAACTTTCAGATAGATATTGATTAAACACAAAGAGAGACAACGAGAAATCGTTGTTTTTTTATGCTGTGCTCCTATTTTTGAGGTATAAACTTTTCATATTTGTTAATATCGATTGTGCCAAAGATTAATCTGTCGCACATAACAATCATTTTTATAAAATAAAAATGATAACCGTCAAATAAATATAGACAAAACGAGTAACCTAACTTGTTATAATTAAGTTACTATATAGGGGGGAATAATTTTGGGTGATTTCTATTTTTGGTTAATCAGTTTAGATGGATCCGTTATTCCAAAGCAATAATGAATATTCTTTAAATATCAATTTTTAAAGAAAGGTGAGTTTTAATGAGAATTCTAAAAAGCTTATTTATCTTTTTATTTTTTATTAGTTAATTAGTCCAGTTAGTGCACTTGAAAATAAAAATTTTGTAATTATTGTTGAAGTGGTTTATTTGGATCAAGATGCATCTATTGATAATCTAGTTTTAGATGACGGAACTAAATTATCAGACTATAACTATCAGGTAATTTATCCAAAGTTAAGAATCAATGCAACTTTAGGAAATCACTTTAAATCAATTGCGTGGGTCACAAAATCAGAAGGGACGACATTATCGATGAATTCTAAATTCTCAGTGCGGTGGGATGTTAACGCAAATAATACCGCTTGGAATGTTTTAAGTAGTACAAGTGCCGGATTTGGCAGTAGTCCAACATTTTATAACGATTATAATAAGTTTCATAATGAATATTTATACCATTTTGCCTTAGCAGAGGTAAAAACTTATTGGAATTTAGATGCTTGGCGTCCTGACGTTGATATTCAGTCTGTTTATGATGGTTTATGTAATCCAAGAGTTAGCTTATGATAATGAATTCAAAGATGCGGATTATTTTATCTGGATTAGCGATAATATTCGTAATAAATCTACTTTTTTCAAAATTATTATTATTTTTAGATAATTATTCTGGTTGGTACATTGATTATGACGTTGAAATAACTAACTTAGTTATGTTGATTCGGTTACTTCTATCAATTTTCGTGATTATTTATGTAAGAAAACTATTTATAAATCCTAAGTAAATCGGATCTATTGAGTTTGATTGTAAGTTAACATAAATCATTATTATCGATCATCATTGAAGTGGTTAAATAGGATTGAAGTAAAGGGATTATCATCATTAATCACAAGTTAAGCGTTTGTCCTTGGGCACCAATAAATTTAAAAGTACGAAAAATCCGATAAGGATTTTTTATTTTAACCAGTCATATGAGCAAGATCAATCTCTTATTTAAGCCTGTCCTATATAATACTTCTATACCAATAGTGATAGGAAGATAACCCATGACATTTAAAGACATACAATTTGGACTCGATACATTTGGAG
>CAZHIG010000125.1:0-1502 GCA_964532705.1 uncultured Erysipelotrichaceae bacterium | reverse complement strand
AGACTTAGCTGTTGATGATAAGACAGGTCAATTAATGAGCTATGCTGAGTCACTGCGATCTATGGTTGAAGAAGGTAAGTTGGCTGAGCGCGTTGGGATTGATATTTTTGCGTTGGGTGAACATCATCGCAAAGAATTCTCGGTTTCGAGTCCTGATACGGTGTTGTCAGCACTGGCGAGTGTGACATCTAAAATAAAATTAGGGACAGCAGTCACAGTCTTAAGTTCGGATGATCCGATACGACTTTATCAACGCTTTGTGACTTTAAATGCCCTTTCGAAAGGAAGAGCTCAAGTCATGCTTGGAAGAGGTTCATTTACAGAATCCTTTCCTCTGTTTGGATATGATTTAAAAGACTACAATGAGTTGTTTGAGGAAAAGATTGAGCTTTTTGATAAGTTGCTTAAAGGGGGTTCAATTCATCATCAAGGAACATTTACACCCAATTTAAAGGGAATAGAAGTGTATCCTAAGATGGATGAACATCCATTAGAGGTCCAAGTCGGTGTTGGGGGAAGTCCTGAGTCTGTTGTTCGGGCTGCACGATATGGCTTTCCGCTTATGTTGGCGATTATTGGGGGAAACCCACTGCGTTTTAAACCCTATATGGATCTCTATTATAAATCAGCTAAACAATACAATCAGCCTCTTCATCCCATTGGCATGCATTCTATAACGGTCATTGCAGACAGTGATGAAGAAGCGATTGAGAAGGCTTGGAAGTATTTGGTTCCCATGATGAATCAAGTGGGTAAAGAGCGTGGATGGAGACTCATGACGCAAGTACAGTTCGAAGATGAAATTAAGCACGGGTCTTTTTATGTGGGAAGTCCTGAAACGGTTGCGAAGAAAATGGCTAAAGTGATTAAAGAAATGGGCGTACAACGATTTGATCTTGTGTATGGTTTTGGTCCACAACGTCAAAGCGAACGCTTTAGAACCATAGAACTCTATGGCACTCAGGTGATTCCTTTGGTTAAAGAGCTTCTTAAGGATTGAAAGCTACAGAGTGTAACTTAAATGTTTTCTCCATAGATGTGTTTAAATGTTGTAAAGGAGAATAGATATGATACAAAATCTTTTTCCCAATATCGCTGTGAATGACTTAGTGAAGTCAAGAGCTTTCTTTGAAGCTTTGGGCTTTCATTTTAATGAGCAGTTTAGTGATGAAAAAGGAGCCTGTTTAGTCTTGGGTCAACATCAGTTTGTGATGTTATTGACCCCTGGTTTTATGAAAGGCTACACCCACAAACCCATCAGTTATGGTAAAGACAGTACGGAAGTACTCATGTCATGTATGTTAGAGAGTAAAGATGCTGTCAATGAAATCGTAGATAAAGCCGTTAAGTTGGGGGCAAAAGAGTATAATCCTGCCAATGATTTAGGCTTTATGTATACCCGTGTCTTTGAAGACTTCGATGGTCATCAATGGGAATGGGCTTGGATGGATACAGCACAATTCGATTCGAATGAGTGAAATCACGGACATTTCAACGGTTGT
>CAZHIG010000124.1:2228-3374 GCA_964532705.1 uncultured Erysipelotrichaceae bacterium | reverse complement strand
ATCTCTCGTTTTTCTTTATTTTGTTTCAAGATTGTCACAAATTTGTCATAACTGAAGTCTATTCTTCTAAGTGTAGAGAACAACTCTACAGGAGAAAAAACAAAATGAACAAATATTTAATTCCTGGCTTGGCCGCCAGCACAATGATCTTAGCTGTCGCATTCGCTTACAACATCGGTACTCAAGCTCAAAGCTCAACCGCATACATTCCTCAATACCAAAGCACACGTGCTGTTGAAGAATGGAATGTCGCACAGATGGGCAATCGCACAGATGGCCGTGGACAATTCAGTCAATCTTACGACTCTAATGACAAAGGTCAAATGGATTCAACCGATAGAGGCATGCATACTGAACTTGATTTAACAAATTTGGATTTAAGTGATAGTGATGTAGATCTTGAAGAAATGGAAGCGATGTTGACTGTACTTATCAATGATGAATACAAAGCTCGTGCTGAATACGAAGCATTGGTTGATGAATTTGGCGATCAAAACCCTTTCACAAGTTTGATTAAGGCAGAAACGAACCATTCAAATGCTTTAGCTAGACTCTTCGATGCCTTTGACCTAGATGTGCCTGAAGACAATGGCGCTGACTATGCAGTTGTACCAGACAGTCTACAAGAAGCCTATGAAATTGGTATTCAAGCTGAAATCGATAACATTGCGCTTTATGAAGATTACTTAAAACTAGACCTACCTGATGCTGTAGAGCAAGTCTTTGAAAACTTGATGACTGCTTCTGAGCATCATTTAGCCACCTTCGAAGCTTATGCTTCAGGGGATCCTATCGTGAATGAATCCAACGCCTATGGTTCATCTGGTCAAGGTGGACGTGGACGCTCTAATCACTAATTCTAGACATTAATAAATCTTAAAGAAAAGAAGCGAATCAATGATTCGCTTCTTGTTTGTTTTTAAGATCAATACTGAATACCAGTGGATAATCCATCAATTCAACACTGCCAAATCTTAGGATAAATTCTTTCCCTGTAAGCTGATTAACGTATTTGCCTTCAGGCAGATCAACCGTTAGGATGCCTCTGTTGGCTCCAACATTGAAGATGCCAACACGAATTTCATCTTCGGTATGGTATTCCAAATGAATCACATCTTTTGAGTGAGAGACAATCTTATACCCATG
>CAZHIG010000124.1:0-2128 GCA_964532705.1 uncultured Erysipelotrichaceae bacterium | reverse complement strand
TCTACATTACGAGCTTTTACGTAGTTTTGAGGATACATGGTTTCTTGCATCTTCATCATATTAACCCATTGGTCAAGTGATTTTCCTTCTCTTAAATATCCCATGAAAGCCTCATGCGCATCATAGTCATAAAGAACATCGAAGTATTGATAGAGTTCTGCATCACTTAAGCCAACATGTTTATGGAAACGGATGTAGTTTAAGAATGAGAAATGAACCGATTCTGCCAACATGATTAAATCAGGATTTTTTGCCCGAAGTCTTGGAAAACTATATTCATAAAATTCTGCAGGGATTAAAGAGGCCACATCAAATCTAAATCCATCTAAGCCCATCTCTACCCAATAGTCTAAGACATCATGTAAAGCTTCAATCAGTTTAGGATTATTATCGTATTCAAAGTCTGCAATGTCTGACCAGTCTCCGACTTTATTGGAGAGTTTTCCATTCTTCCAAACATAGAATTCTGGATGTTCTTTGGTCCAGTGATGATCGGGTGCACTGTGATGAAAGACGATGTCCAAGATCACTTTTAAGCCTTTGGAATGGGCTACTTTAATTAAATTTTTAAAATCTTCTAACGTTCCTAAGTCTGGACTGATGGCTTTATAGTCTTTTATGGCATAAGGTGAGCCATATTTACCTTTACGCCCCAAGTCTCCAATCGGTTGAAGCGGCATAAAGTAGACAACATCAACCCCTAAATCCACTAAACGATCTAAGTCTTCAGTGACTTTATTTAAAGTACCTTCTTTAGAATAGTTACGTACAAAAATTTGATAAATAAATTGGTTTCTGAGTTTGTTCATATTTTTCCTTTAAAAACCCAAGTTAAACTTGGGTTATCGATTAAACGATTGCTTTGGTTGTATTTGGATCAAAGAAATGAAGTTTTGCAACATCCATCGATAGCTTGATGGTTTCATGCGCATGGACATCCACACGAGAGGCCACTTTAGCTAAAATGGGTTGATCTCCAAATTTTCCATGAAGAATAAATTCATGACCCAAGAGTTCAGAGACTTCAATGTTGAAATCAAATGGTGTGTCTGGGAATGTTTCAGCCACTATACCTTCATAGTGAATGTCTTCTGGACGAATGCCTAAGACCAATTCTTTTCCTTCATGAGCCTTTAGAGCATCATGGAACATCTTAGGAATAAAGAATGATTTTCCATCGACTTCAAAGCGTTCTTTTACATACTTACCATTAATAAAGTTCATCGCTGGTGCGCCAATAAAATTAGCTACAAACATGTTGGCAGGATGATTATAAATTTCTTTTGGCGTCCCAATTTGTTGAATGTAGCCATCTTTCATAACCACAATACGACTAGCCATGGTCATCGCTTCAGTTTGGTCATGGGTGACATACACAGTGGTTGCCCCTAAACGTTCATGAAGCTTGATGATTTCAGAGCGCATTTGTACACGGAGTTTCGCATCCAAGTTACTCAAAGGTTCATCCATCAAGAAGACCGATGCATTACGGACAATCGCACGGCCTAAGGCCACACGTTGACGTTGACCACCTGATAATGCTTTAGGTTTGCGATCTAAATACTTGTCGATTTCTAAAATCTTAGCCGCGTCTTGTACACGACGATCGATTTCTTCTTTAGGCATTTTTTTGAGTTTCAAACCAAACGCCATATTTTCATATACAGTCATGTGAGGATACAATGCGTAGGATTGGAATACCATCGCGATGTCTCTGTCTTTAGGAGCTTTGTTGTTGGAAAGATTTCCATTGATCCAAAGTTCACCTTTTGAAATATCTTCTAAACCAGCGATCATACGAAGTGTGGTTGATTTTCCACAGCCTGAAGGACCGACCAATACAATGAATTCTTTGTCATTAATTTCTAGATTGAAATCAAAGACGGCTTGGACATTATTGTCATAAATCTTATCAATATTCTTTAGTTGTAACTGTGCCATAGTTTACCTCGCTTCTCTATTTTAGCATGAAAGCGTTCTCATGTTTTGTGCACAATGCACAAAACTAATTCTTTTGATGTCGACGCAAACTTTGGTAAAAAGAACGCAATTCAATATTCCTCAAGTCTAGTTTGGTTTTATCCGTAAACTTCTTCATTCGATAATTAAAGGTATTGCGATGTAAAAA
>CAZHIG010000123.1:0-3401 GCA_964532705.1 uncultured Erysipelotrichaceae bacterium | reverse complement strand
TTTAATTCATTGGTTGGATGTGACATATAAACCTCGTGTTTATTATAGAGTGTCTGTAAAAGTTTTCAAGTTAAACTATGCTAGAATGAGCACATGGAAATCATTACTGTTAATCCACGTGGATATTGTAAAGGTGTTGTTAGAGCAATCCAATTGGCTAAAAAGACAAAATTGGATCATCCTTCAGAAACTGTAACTGTACTTGGAGACTTGGTACATAATCAAGATGTTATTGAACAGCTTGAAGCTTTGGATATTCATACCATTGAGTCTAAAAACAAAACAAGACTTGAACTTCTTGATCAAGTCAATGAAGGCATTGTCATTTTTACAGCGCATGGTATCAATCCAAATGTTAAAGATAAAGCAATCAATAAAGGTTTGAAGATTGTTGATGCAAGTTGTGAAGATGTTGTATCAACTCAAGAACTGGTTGAGAAATACCTCAGTGAAGATTATGAAATTCTATATATTGGAAAAAATGGACATCCTGAATCTGAAGCCATTTGCACAGTGGATACAGAGCGAATCCATTTGATAGAAACACAAGAAGATTTAGATCAATTGGTTTTAAAATCAAACAAACTCTTTTTGACCAATCAAACCACCGTTTCTTTATTAGATATTCAAGGCATCATCGATCAAGCTCTTATCAAATACCCGAACTTAATTGTGTCTAATGAAGTTTGTTCAGCAACCCGTTTAAGACAAGAAGCCATTCTCAAGTTAGAGGCTGTTGATGCTTTAATCGTAGTTGGTGACTTAAAGTCAAACAACACAAAAATGCTGGCTAAAATTGCAGAAAATAAAGGCATACCCCATGTGTATCTTATTCAACGCTATCAACAATTATCTGTAGAGTCATTAAGTGCATTAAATAAGATTGCCATTACTGCAGGTGCATCTACCCCTACTTTCCTAGTTAATCAGGTTGTAGCTTATTGTAATGCGATTAAAAATAAACTTAATCCCATTGAAGAAGCATCAAAAATAAAACCCTTTATTTAGTAGATAAATATTCTTGAGCATGCTTTAACCATTCTTTTTTATCCTCTTCAAGGAAATTTTGAACAGTTGAATATGATTTAATTTTTAATTTTAGAGAATTAATAAACTCTAAAGTGCCTTGTTTCATAAGATAAGGACCTAAGTTTAATTCTTGAGAAGTATAATTTTCAACTTTTGCGTACTTATATTTTAAAAACAAATATTCTTTTTTACGATCAAGGATCAATTTCTCATCTAGCAAATTAAATCCAAGCTGATGCATTTTTTTACGTAAAAAACTCCATTTAGAATTGCTTTGAATTACAATCTGATTTGCTTTTCTAAAGGTATTTATGTCTTGATGAATAATATCAAGTATGGTTTCAGAACCCATACCTGCCAGTACATAGGTTGAAGCCAATACATTGACCTCTCTTAAACCATTGCTTAAAAAGAATCGGCACTGCTCATTTACCTTTTCTTTTATCGTCATATCAATGGCTTTTTTAAGAGGTTTCTCATTAATCTCAATGATTAAAGCTTGTTGAATTTTATCATTCTTTAAAAGGTAGATTGGTAAGTAAGCATGATCAGATCCAATATCAGCTAAAGTATCACATGATTCTAACCAATCACCCAATGACTTTAAACGATGACTTAACATTAAATCTTGTCGTTAAAATCTTTCAAGCGTTTTGATCGTGTAGGATGTTTAAGCTTTCTAAGCGCTTTAGCTTCGATTTGGCGAATACGTTCACGTGTAACATCAAATTCTTTACCCACTTCTTCTAAGGTACGAGTACGACCATCATAAAGCCCAAATCTTAATCTTAAGACCTTCTCTTCACGTTCTGTTAAACCTTGAAGAATGTTGTTTATTTCATCTTTTAATAGTTGATTGTTTGCATACTCATCTGGTGACATCGCATCTTTATCTTCAATAAAATCCCCTAAGTGAGAGTCATCTTCTTCGCCTATAGGCGTTTCCAGTGAAACGGGTTCTAAAGCAATTTTTTGGATTTCTCGAACTTTTTCAGGTGTAATGTTTTCCATCTTTTCCGCAATTTCCTCAGCACTTGGATCCCGGCCTAAATCTTGAACCAATTGTCTTTGAATACGCGTTAGTTTATTAATGGTTTCAACCATATGAACAGGAATACGAATGGTACGGGCTTGATCAGCGATGGCACGTGTAATGGCTTGTCGAATCCACCATGTTGCATACGTTGAAAACTTAAAGCCTTTGGTGTGATCAAATTTTTCGACTGCTTTTACTAAACCCATGTTGCCTTCTTGAATTAAGTCTAGAAATAACATTCCCCTACCCACATATTTCTTAGCGATTGAGACAACCAAACGTAAGTTTGCAGAAATGAGTTCTTGTTTTGCAAAGTCACCAATGTCAATAATTCTTAAATCAGCTTTCATAAGTTCAACATCTTCTAAAAAGAAATTAGAAAAATTCAAAATAAAATTTTTAAATGCAAAAGCACGATACGTATGGGTATCCACTTTAAAATCTTCATAAAATCCAGCCAACAATGGAAACGCTTGAAGTATCTTTCTAACTTGTGAATAATCAGTACAGTGATCTAAGGCTTCAAATTGTTCAAAATTCTTCAGTTCACTAAACTCTTTACTTAATGACTCTACTTTATGAATCAGAAGTTTTGATCGATTGACCATCGCCAGTAAAGTTGTATCAAAGTAGGATAAATCAGTTTCCTTAAAAGCTTCATGCATTTCAAAATCATAGTGAATCTTTGCGCTCACTTCAGCAAAATTACTCGACTCATGATTTAAGTCAAATGCGTTATAATATTTCGCAATAAGTCGACGATATACTTCTACACCATCTCTTATCTGAATTGCAAACTCAGTTTCTAGACTGGATGTTAGTAAATCAACACGGCCAATTTCTTTAAGGTACTGTTTGACTGGATCATTGACTCTAGCTTGAGTACTTGAACCATACGTTTGAGAAAAGCTAACTTCTTCCTCTTCTTCCACTTCTTCCGCAATAAAATCTTCAGGATCAATGTCTTCAACGACTAAAGGTGCATCACTTAAATCAGCATGGTCTACTGCTTCTTCGTTAAAAGTAACTCCAGCACTTAGCAATGAATCAATAAAATCATTGGCTTCTTCATCACTTAAATCATAAATACTTAAAGCCTTATCAACATCATCTTGGTTGAGTTTACCTTTTTTCTTAAAACTGTTGATAAAACCTGTCTTTAATTCATCTAATGTTTTTACTTCATTTGCCATATTTACCTCTTAGAACGCAAAAGTGTTCTACGTTTCTCTAATAACTCTTGATAGCTATTTAGGATAGACTCATTATTCATTGATTCAAGTTCAAGTTGATGTTCGAGTTTGAACGCATTGATCTGTTGATCAATCATTTTTAT
>CAZHIG010000122.1:0-3402 GCA_964532705.1 uncultured Erysipelotrichaceae bacterium | reverse complement strand
TTCCAAGAAGCATCCATTTTTTCAGTTGAATAACGTAAATCTAAACCTGGTGCTGAATTGGTGGTTAAGAAGAATCGCAATGCATCTGCTCCATAGCGGTCAATTACATCCATAGGATCAACCCCATTGCCTAAAGATTTAGACATTTTACGTCCTTGTTCATCACGAATGAGCCCATGTAATAAAACTTGTTTAAAGGGTTTTTCTTTCATGAATTCAAGGGACTGAAAAATCATCCTTGAAACCCAGAAAAAGATAATGTCATAGCCTGTAACCAATACATCTGTTGGAAAAAATCGTTTTAAGTCATCTGTTTTTTCAGGCCAGCCTAAAGTGCTAAAAGGCCATAGTGCTGAAGAGAACCAAGTATCCAAAACATCTTCATCTTGAACATAACCGTCTCCAGGACAGGTTTCAGAAACAATGACTTCATCCTCTTTATACCAAGCTGGAATGCGATGGCCCCACCAAATTTGACGAGAAATACACCAGTCTTGTATGGAATCCATCCAGTTGGTCAAAATCGATTCAAAGCGTTCAGGAACAAATTCTACTTTTTTAGATTCATCTTTTTGCCACTCTAATACTTGAGTGGCCAAAGGTTCCATCTTTACAAACCACTGTGGCATCACCATGATTTCTACGACTGCGTCTGTTCTCTCAGAATGGCCTACTTCATGGTTGTGATCTTCTACACGGGTAATTAGACCTTCTGCCATGAGTTTCTCAGCAATTTTTAGTCGACCCGTTTGTCGATCTAAACCTTCAAATTCTAATGCATTTGCATTAAGTGTTCCATCAGGGTTAATCGATTCTCTAACTTCCAATCCATTCTTCATTAAAATTTCAAAGTCACCATTCCCGTGCGCAGAACATTTCATAATCCCTGTCCCAAAAGCCATGTCAATGTACTCATCCGCAATGATTGGAACAGCTTCTTTTCGAAGCGGAGTAATGACCTTTTTACCCAATAAATGGATGTATCTTTGATCTTCTGGATGAACCACAACAGCTGTATCTGAAGCCAACGTTTCTAAACGTGTTGTGGCAATCTCTAAGTAATCATCTGAATCTTCAAACTTGTACTTTAAGTAATACATCTTACCCATTTCAGTACGATAAATGACTTCAATGTTGCTTAAAGCTGTTTTTGCGACAGGATCCCAGTTAATCGGTTTAGTTCCTCGATAAATAAGACCTTTATTGTATAAATCAATAAAAACCTTATTAACCGCTTTATTCAAACCATCATCAAGTGTAAAGCGTTCACGAGAGTAATCTAAAGATAAGCCCATCTTTGCCCATTGAGATCGAATAAAACTGGCATACTCATCTTTCCATTCCCAGGCTTTCTCTAAAAAAGCTTCTCTTCCAATTTCATAACGTGAAATGCCTACTTCTTTAAGTCTTGCATCGACTTTTGCCTGAGTCGCAAGGCCTGCATGATCCATCCCAGGTAACCAAAGCATGTCATAACCTTGCATTCTTTTAAAACGTGCAATGATGTCTTGTAAAGAGACATCCCAGGCATGTCCCAAATGTAGTTTTCCGGTCACATTGGGTGGAGGAATGACAATTGTAAAAGGTTTTTTACTTGAATCATTGGCTTTAAAATAACCGGCATCCAACCATGCTTGGTATTGTCCCTCTTCGACTTTTTGACTCTCATATTTTGGGGCTAAATTGTTTTTCATTCTTTGATGTACCTTTCCTTGATCTCTTGATCATCACGACACATTCCATAATAGAGATAGTCTGCTCGATGACCATCGCGTTCTATCTTTCGCTTTCTAAAGCGACCCTCTTTAATAAAACCAGCTTTTTCGATCACTTTTCCTGAAGCCACATTATCCGCACAATGATTTATTTCTAAACGATAGAATCCACAATGATTAAAGGCAACTGAAATGAGTTCTTGCAAAGCTTCACTAACGATGCCTTTCCCCCAATAGTCTTGATGTATTACATACCCAATCACACCCACATCCCCAAAATGAACAGTATGTACATCGATGGTTCCAATCATCTTGTTGTTTTCTTTCCATACAATGGCATAGGCTTCCGGAATTCCTTTTTCTTTTCGATTTAAGAAGTGTTCTTGAATCGATCGATAACTTTGTTCTACGCTTTGATGAGCTTCCCACCACAAGTATTTAAGCACTTCTAAATTTGACGCATACTCAAACATGTCAGAAGCATCCTTAAGTTCAATGGGTCTTAAGATTAAACGATCTGTAATCACAACGGGCATTTCTAGATTCAACATGTCTCCTCCAATAAAAAAAGGCAGTTCAAGGACGCCATAAGCGTGGTACCACCTTAGTTTCTTTCAAATGAAAGCTTAATCATGATTTAACGCTCATGAGACGATCGGTTTACTTTATCTTCAACACGATAACTCAATCGTTGACTCATCCCTAACCTTTGGATAAGTTTCAGCAGCCCTTATCTCTCTAAATGACCCAGTTAGTCTTGTATAACGACTTCTTCGTTGATGTGTATAGTATAAGAAATAAAACAGCTAAACGCAATTAAACTTCGTATTTTCTTTCATGAATTGAAAACTCACAGCCACAGTATTCTTGTTGATAGATGCCCAGAGATTTGGCGATTTGAATGGAGAAATCAATTCCTTTCGCTTTTTTAAAGTCTGAAAAGAAATAGTGTAGTTTAGGATAGCCTTTCGCAATTCTTTGCGCAATTTCATTAATCTTTGCAGAACTTTTTTGGCGAGATATGGTCATCACAGTCGTCACATATTCAAAACCATGTGAGTCAGCATATTTCATGGCTTGCGTAATTCTTAAGGCATAACACATCCCACAGCGAAGAGTGCCTTCTTTATCCTCTGATCTTTTCTCTAAGAATGTTTGTTTATAAAAATCATAATCATACGGTTCATCAATGATCTTAATTTGTGTTTGATGTTTTAAGTTAAAAGCATCGACATAATTTCTAAGTTCACCTAAGCGTAACTCATACTCTTCTTTAGGGTAAATATTTGAGTTGTTGTAGTAAAGCGTTATATCAAAGACATCATAGAGATATTCAAGAGGCCAAGCATTACAAACTGCACAACATGATTGCATTAAAAGTTTTGGTTTATAACCTAGGTTTTTAACACGTTCAATTTCTTGTAGCTCCCATTGATGGGTATTTTGAGGTTTAGTATTCTTCATAGAATTAGCATAGCATCTCCAAATGAAAAGAAACGATATTTCTCATGGATGGCCACTTGATAGGCATTCATCACCGCATCTTTCCCCGCAAAAGCTGACACCAACATCATTAAAGTACTTTTTGGTAGATGAAAGTTGGTGATCAAGCCATCAATGGCTCTAAAAGATTTTCCTGGATAGATAAAAATATCCGTTGATGAGATCTCTTCAATAAATTGTCCAT
>CAZHIG010000121.1:0-3412 GCA_964532705.1 uncultured Erysipelotrichaceae bacterium | reverse complement strand
TTATTTCCAAACTCATGAAAGCCTCGTTTGTTTTCTTGAGCATAGGTTCCATTGGATAAACGATCACCACAAACCATGTCTAACTGATAAAAAACCGCTCTATCCACTAAGCTCTGCACAACTTCTGCTGGGTAAGTGTCATCTCCATCCACCATGACATAATAATCGGCATCGATGTCTTTAAACATGCTACGAATGACATTGCCTTTACCTTGTTGATATTCTTTTTTAACAATTGCACCTGCATTTTGTGCAATCGTAAAAGAGTCATCCGTTGAGTTATTGTCATAGACATAGATTTCAGCAGTGGGTAAAGCACTCTTAAAATCTTTAACCACCTTTTCTATGGTTAAAGCTTCGTTATAACACGGTATACATACGGCTATTTTCATATTATCCCCCATAGTCATTTTAATTATACCTTAATCCGCTTTTAAGACTTGAATTTCTTTTAGGATCAATGCATCCGATCCATAAAACCAAAGTTTCTCAAACTCAGCATTGAACCAATCATATTGAGTGCTCATTCGAATCGCATAAACATTCTCACCCGGTTTAACCATGAATTTGACTTCATTATTATCTTCACCATAATTTAAGATGACTTCTGTTTCAAGATCTTCAAGAGATTCAATTCTAAGGTAGAGATAATTGGCTTGATGATAGAGTATTTCACGCTCAAAGACTTGAGAATGGTTGTTTAATGGAACATCTAGAGACACTTTAAATAGAGAGTCTATATTCAGTTCTGGTGAAGTGTTGGCCCAAAGATAAGGCAAATCAATCAGATTAAAGGATTGAGCTTTTGTCCAGATCGTACTGTAGGAATATTGAGTGATGTCAAAGTTTTCTTTCAGTTCACTGTCTTTTCGTATCCAAAGATTATACCCATCCAAATTAATCCAGGGTTCATAATGTAGATATATAAACTCAGTCAATTTGAAAGTACTGAATTCTGTTGGAATACCATCAGTATCAGCACCCCACCAATACCCATCAAATAGAACGATTGGAATCAAATTTAGTTTCTCTTCAAACTGCTTAATATAGACTTCTTGCGGTGCTTGTGAGTAAATCATCTGAGCTGAATGATGCAAAAAAGCTTGTTTTTGATCTGTAAGCGCAAAAATAAGATTAGAGTTCATATTGTCATAAAAGGTTTCATCTTCTTTTAAAGCATCTTTTAGTACGGCTACCAGTTGGTTTGGATAGAGACTCCCATCAATCAAGACTCTTTCTTGATTAGGGTTAAAATTGACAATGGCTTTGGGTTCAAGAACGTTTGATACTAAAGTGTCCGATTCAAAACCATAAAATAAAACAAAGAATAGACTTAAACCAATAAAAACCCCTTGCTTAATGTCATCTCTAAGTCCTTTCACCCTAAAACTTAGGGTTAATAAGATGATCAGCATGAAATCGAAACTAACACTGCCCTCGTACAATGAGTGTCTTCCTAAAACTCTTAAACTTGAAACAAAAGAAGCAACAATCATAAAAACCATAAAATAAAACTAATGGAATTGAAGCAAAACAAACAATAATCGTAATTGTTTTTTTCTTTTCGATAAAAGAACGCCAAAAGATAACCCACATAGAAGAGCGGAAAGATTCCATAGACCAAGATGGTCTTCCATGCTGGCGTATTGCCAGCAATCAATGTTGGGTAAGCGCCTACGTCATAATCGATGGCCGCAAAAGCTTTAATTAAAACATATTGATCATAGAGCGAATATCCTTTGATGGTTACCAAAGCAACATAAACAAACACGGTAATGAAATACGCTAAGCCTGCGCCTATTAAAAATGCTTTAAGTTGTTGCTTGCTTTTGATTGAAATGAGCATGATCACAAAGCTTGCAATGATGGAAATCTTACCCATCGAAGGCATCCACACAAACGCAATGAGCGAAAGTAAGGTGAAGAAAAAGTAATCCCACTTCCCTTTATGCGTCATCAGTTTTTGAAAGATAAGCATCGGCAGAAATGCCCCAAAATAATAGATGTTGATAAATCCTAATGCAGGCATAAAGAGCAAAAACAGAAAGGCCCAACGTTTACCCCAAAAAGGTTTAAAACTAAAATAGAAGATGAGCAAGATGAGTATGTTTTTAAAGTCAACCCAAATGAGTGGATTTAAACCTTCCATCCCATGAATCAGGCCATAAAGCAATACACCCAATTCAAAGTGCTGTGCGCCCCAATAATCCACCAGAGGAATACTACCAAAGCTCAAGAATTGTTGAACAGGGGTTAGTTTATTGCCAATGCCCACCATATCTAAGAATCCGATACTTAAAGTGGATTGATAAGCAGAAACGACGTAAAAAATGACGATGATACTGGGAAGAATATATCGATCAATGGTACGCTCTAAATTAAAAACTCTTCCTTTAAACAAATGATAGGCATATGAGAAAACAAAGCTCAAAACAAGAATCATCCAAACATATTTCATGATTTTCTCGCTAGACCAATCACCCTTCATTAAGGTGAACTGAAGTTCAGATGAAAAAATCGGTACAAGAATGATTAAAAATAAGAAGATTGAATGGTTGAGCAATCGACGGATATCAATGAAGCGCTTTGGCATAAATAAAAGGAGCAGAACAAGGCCATAACTGACTCCAATGCGAAGAGCACTCAGGAATACAAGGCTAAGTCCATCATTTCTAAAGATTGCAAACGAATAAAGCCCCACGATCGGCAACAACATATAAAGCCATAGTTCTAAGTCACTTTGATAAAAAGCATTTACTTGCTTAGGGAAAAGGACTTGAACCAGCAATAAAACATACCATTCTAGACTCAAAATCATCGGTAATCCTATAAAATTAAAAACATCAATTTGAACCAACTCATTTTGACTTAATCCAAAAAGATTTGAAAAGTCAAAAATCAGAGTAAAAAACCAAATGAGGCCGATTTCAAAACCAGCTTTTAGAAAAGTTTTGACCGTCTTTTCATCATAATGTTGGTGAAGTAAATTGACTAAGGCATGCATCAAAGCTTTCAAAAACACAAAAGAAAACGCCGCAATCCCTAGGGTTATAAAGTAAGCATTTTGTCGTAAGGAGGGATCAATTCCATTAAGAATGGCAATTCCAATGGCTCGATTGGAAAAATCTCTTAATGAAAAATCAAAATGAATTAAATAGTTTAAGGCAATGGCTAAACTGCTTGAAAAAAGCAAAGGCAAACTCTTACTTTCATCATGATCAAAACTTTTAATGGATAAAAATACTTTCTGAATAAATATAATCAAATGATTTTCCCCCAAACTCTTTGATAAGTATAGTCACGGATGCTTAATAAAACAAGTTGTTGTAACAAAGTTTCATCTTTACCAATAAAATTGATAAATCAAATATCGTTCATTCTCCTAAATCTCAGTAGAACAGTCTCTTACTCT
>CAZHIG010000120.1:0-3484 GCA_964532705.1 uncultured Erysipelotrichaceae bacterium | reverse complement strand
GCTGCAAATTGAATGGGATTAAAATTAGAAACCCCTACTGCTTTAGCTAAACCTTTATCCATGATTTCTTTTAAAGCTTGAGCCGTAGAGTAAATATCCATAAAAGGATCTTCACGATGGATTAAATAGAGATCAATATAGTCAGTATTTAATTTTTCCAAACTTGAATGAATCGAACGCATCACTTTGTCATATCGAGTATCATAATGATTCATTGTATATTGATTATCTTCTTGTGCTTTATTAATGCCTGTTTTTGTGACCAATTGAATTTTGGATCTTAAACTGGGATCTAACTTGAATGCAGCTCCCATTTCTTTCTCACATCCATAGTTTCCATAGATTTCAGCAGTATCAAAGGTGGTCACACCTAAATCAATACATTGATGCATGAAATGAACCAGTTCTTCAGTGCTCATTTTTTGTGCGGTCAATCTCCAAAAGCCTTGTGCAATGCTTGATAAAGATACTTCTGAGTTGAGTTGAATAGATTTCATGGTTATTTCCTTATAAAAAGTGTAGCATGACTACACTTAAAACTTTATTTCTTGGCTAAATACTTACGAATGTCAATCGCAACGGCCATCACAATGACTGTCCCAATCGCTACATATTGTAAGTCTGGTGTTACACCTAAGAATTGCAGACTGGTCTTCAACATTTCAAAAATAAGAACGCCTGAAACGATTCCTTGAACCGTTCCTACACCACCTGCCGTGCTCACACCTCCTATGGTACAAGCAGCAATGGCTTCAAGTTCATAACCAATGCCATAGTTTGCGGTTGCTCCTCCAGATTTTGCAGCCAATAGGAAACCTGCTAAGCCATAGAATAAGCCTGCTAAAACATACACTCTAATTTTCGTCCAAACAATATTCACCCCTGCTACTTCTGCAGCGGCTTCATTGCCCCCAATGGCATAAATATATTTCCCAAACTTTGTTTGATTAAGTAAGAACCACATTAATGCAATGGCAAATAATGCGATGATGATCAAAATCGGAATCCCACCGATTCTACCTGAAGCAAGATTGGTATATTCTTGTTTAAGACCGCCAATAGGTTGTGACTTGGTATAAATTAAAGATAGTCCATAAACAATACTTTGCATCCCAAGGGTTGCAATAAAGGGTGGAACATGTAGAAATGAAATCACCAAACCATTGATTAAGCCCAATAGTGCTGTAACTAGGATTGCCAATAAAAAGATTCCTAATACCGGCATATCCCCTAATGCTGGAAAAAATTTAGCCGCATAATCTGGTCTTTGAAGAAGGGTTCCACCAATAACAGCACCTACCCCAACAATTCGTCCCGCTGATAAGTCGGTACCTCTTGTAATTAATGCACCCGACACACCTAATGCAATGATGATACGAATCGAAGAGTTCATTAAGATGTTCGTTATGTTATTCGGTGAGAGAAAAACAGGTCTGAGATAGGAAACAACAACCAATATTGTCAAAAGTATGACATACATTGCATTGTCAACAAGCGTATCTTTAAGTTTTTCTTTTTTAAATTGTTTTAAGTAATTGACCATGATTTATCTCCTTACATGTACTGAGTTGCCAATTCCATGATCTTCTCTTGGTTGGCTTCACTTCGATCAAGTATTCCACTAAGTCTTCCTTCACACATCACCATGATTCGATCTGAAACCCCCAAAAGTTCAGGCATTTCTGAGCTTATCATAATGATTGTTTTTCCTTGAGATGCAAGTTCAATCATAATGTTGTAAATCTCATACTTAGCTCCGACATCAATCCCTCTGGTAGGTTCATCTAGGATGAACACATCTGGTTCAGTTGTTAGCCATCGAGAAATAATGACTTTTTGTTGGTTGCCGCCTGAGAGTGATTGAATTTTCGTTTTTGAATTGGGCGTTTTAATTCTTAATTTTTTAATATTGTCTTCTGCTAATCTATTGAGTTTCTTATTGTTTAGTTTTAAATGAAAATCAACAAAATCATCTAAGCTAGCGACAGCTACATTGTCTCTGACGGACAGAACACCAAAGATCCCATTGCCACGCCGATCTTCTGTGACCAATGCAATCCCCTTTGAAATCGCATCTCTAGGATGTTTAACAGTGAATTTTCGTCCATAAAGACTCAGTTCACCTTTGGAAATATGTCTCATCCCAAAGATACCTTCTACAAGTTCTGTACGTTGTGCACCTACGAGTCCCCCTATGCCAAGGATTTCCCCTTTTCTAGCAGAGAAATTTATGTGTTTAAAGGATTTTGGATTCACTGAAGTAAAATCTTTAACTTCTAAAGAGACATCTTTAGGGACATTTGTTTTTGGGGGATAAAGATTAACCAACTCACGACCCACCATATTCTTAATGATCTTTTCCATGGTCAATTCTTTTGAAGCCCAAGTACCAATATACTTACCATCTCTCATAATGGTCACTTCATCTGAAATTTTCAAAATCTCTTCCATTTTATGTGAGATATAAATGATCGAAACACCTAACTTTTTTAATGATTCGATAATTAAAAATAATTGGTCTACTTCTTGAAGTGTTAAAGATGATGTAGGCTCATCCATAATGATGATCCGAGCTTCATTTGAAATAGCTTTCGCAATTTCAATGGACTGAATTTGCGAAACAGACAGTTCTTTTAAAAGTTTCTTTGGATCAATTTTTAAGTGAACTTTCTTAAGCAATTCAATCGAATCTTTACGCATTTTCTTATGATCAACAACAGACAAAATATTCAACAGTTTCTTAGTAGGATATCGACCGACCCATAAGTTCTCATCAATTGAGCGATATGGAATGGGTTGTAATTCTTGATGAATCATGGAAATTCCAGCATTTAAAGCATCTTTTGGATTGTGAAAATGCACTGGTTTCCCTTCAAACAGTATTTCTCCTTCATCCAATGAATAAATACCAAACAGACATTTCATCAAAGTAGACTTTCCAGCCCCATTCTCACCCATGAGGGCATGAACTGTTCCTCTTCTCACATGAAAAGAAACATCATCCAATGCCTTAACCCCTGGAAAACTTTTACTGATGTGATTCATTGCTAAGATAACGTCAAGATGTTGCATGTTAACCTCTTTCTAATCATAAGGAAATCAAGTGGCGAACCACTTGATTTCCTAAACCATTTAATTCTTATTGGAATTCAGTGTAGTTTTCAGGTGTTACTTTTACGTAAGGAACCCAGTATTCTTTTTCTAGTGTTTCACCAGCTAATAAAGCTAAAGCCTTGTCAACTGAAGTGTGTGCTTGACCAGTAGAGTCATTTAAGACCGTACCAGCTAAGTCACCAGCAGCAATCGCATCCAAAGCAGGAGCAGTTGCATCAACACCGATAACAGGAACAACCATTCCAGCAGCTTTTAAGGCTTCGATAGCACCTAATGCCATGTCGTCATTGTTACCAAATACAACTTCAATTTCATCTCCAAATTGAGCGATCGCAGCCGCTGTTTTTTCTTGACCTAAAACACGGTCCCA
>CAZHIG010000119.1:0-3580 GCA_964532705.1 uncultured Erysipelotrichaceae bacterium | reverse complement strand
ATGGTGAGATTTAAATCACTCACCGCTTTTACTTTTCCTGAATACGTTTTTGATACATTTTGAATGGTGATCATAGGGCTCCTTAGTGTTGAATAAACAACATGATAAAACTGATTAAAATAAGTAATGTTTGAACAAAAGCAGTATACTTCACGGATTTCTTTTGTTGATTAAAGACAATCACAACCAATAAATGAAGGCCAACGATGAGTAAAGTCGCGATGAGTTTAGGTAAAGTGTAATTAACTTGTCCACTGGATCCATATTGCATTGCCACATCACTGGGTAATAAGGGATATAAAGCACTTAAAAGAACAACGTGTAGTAAAACTAAATAAGCATTTATTCTCATGGGTTTCATGCATTTAGTGTATCACTCAGTCGTTTCAAAAGGGTAGTCTCTCGTTTGCGTTCTTTTTCTAGTTTAGCACTTTCAATAAATAACGATTGTGATCCTAAAAGGATGAGGGCTTTTGAAGCCCGTGTGATGGCGGTATACAAGAGCCTTTTTCTCAACATGTTTTTATGTTCATTTAAGATGGGAATGAACACAATGGGATATTCAGAGCCTTGAGATTTATGAATGGAAATGCAATACGCAAGGGTAATGTTTTGAAAGTTGTCTGAACTGTATTCAACAATCCGTCCATCAAAATCAACAATGATGTGGTTTTGTTTATCATCGCTTTCTTTCGCATGAATGATTTCAATAAGAATGCCGATATCGCCATTGTAGACATCATCCGTAGGTTGATTCTTTAGTTGTAGAATTTTATCGTTTTCTCTAAAGGTAATCGATCCTATCTTAAGTTCTCTTTTAAAGGAGTCTTCAGGGTTTAACAGTTTTTGTAAGGCATGATTAAGGTTATCAATCCCCATGATACCTGAATACATCGGAGATAAAACTTGAATGTCGTAAAGGGAATAGCCTTTTTCAAGTGCACTTTCCACAAGGTGCATCAGTTGGTGTTTTAAATCAATCACAGGTCCACTAACCCAAGCGATGTCTTTATTCAAAGTGTTGAAGTCGATCGATTCTTCACGTATTTGATGCGCCAGTTGAATGACATCAGATCCGTCTTTTTGACGATAAATGGTCTTTAAGCTTAAACTTGGAATTTTTTGACTTTCTAAAAGATTACTGAGAAGATCGCCAGGTCCTACTGAAGGTAATTGATCTTGATCACCCACCATGAGTATTTTCTTTACTTTAAAAGAGGCTTTAAGAAGGGATGAAAATAAATAGGTATCCACCATCGAAAACTCATCGATGATTAAACAATCAATTTCTAAAGGTTCTTGTTCATTCTTACCAAAGGTATTGCTTTCTAAATCCCACTTCAACAAAGAATGAATGGTATACGCTTGTACAGAATTGAGTTCACTGAGTCGTTTGGCAGCTCGACCGGTTGGTGCAATGCACGCCAATTGATAAGAAGGGTAGAGTTTCTTAAAGACTTCAATCATGGCACCAACCACTGTGGTTTTACCCGTTCCAGGACCGCCCGTTAAAATGCTGATGGGTTCTTTAAAAAACTGATGAATGGCTTCAACTTGTTCATCGTCATAATGGATCCCTAATGCATTTTGATGATGGTTGATTTGCGCTTGCATTTCTTCAAAGGCGATTTCTGGTAACACAGAATAGGGGTAGTCTCTTAAGAAACTTGCAATGTTTTTTTCTTCAAAGTATTGAGAAGGCACATAGATTCTTTGATCTTCTTGAATCAGTTTGCGTTCGATTAAACAAGATTCTAATACATCAGCATAACTGCTTTCCACAAAGTTTTTTTCAAAAGCCAGTGCTAAGTTTTCATCAAGCACATAAGAATCTCCAGTACTCATGCATTGTTCCAAGCATAAAGCACTGAGCGCGGCCTTTAATCGGCGTGGATCATCGTATTCAAAACCCATCGATAAGGCCAATTTATCGGCTGTTTTAAAACCGATTCCATCGACTTCTTCACACATCCGATAAGGGTTCTCTTTAACAAAGCTATAGGCCTTTTTACCATAAACTTTTTCAAGTCTTAGGATATTGCGGATACCAATCCCATGGGTGGTGAAGAATCGTAGAGCTTCTTCATCCTCACCCGCAAGGATAAGTCCATCAATGATGGCTTGTTTCTTTTTAGGGTTTGTCCCTTTAACCTCATCCAATAAATCAGGATTCTCTTTTAAACGCTCTAAAGCATATTCTCCTAAATGTTCGATGATGGCTTGCGCAAATTTCTTTCCGATGCCTGCAAAAATTGGAGAAGATAGAAAAGTAATGATGGAGTCAGGCTCTGTAGGTAAGATTTTTCTAAAACTGCGTATTGAAAACTGTAGACCAAAGCGAGGATGTTCTACGTAATCTCCTTCTAAAGCAATCAGGGTATCTTTAGGAAACTCAGGCAGATAGCCTGTGACGGTGATGGTTTTCTCATTTAGCTCATACAGTCTAAAACGCGCTACTGTATAGCGTGTGCTTTCATCTCGATATAAAACATGACCCAACTTACCTTGAATTTCAGTATCCATTTATTAACTCATAAAGGCGATTACACCAATTAGATTGTTCAAAAAGTGTACAGCCATCGAACTAAATAGTGAATTGGAATCGTGGTAACGTTTGGCCAAAAGAAAACCCAATACTGTATAGGTGGGTAAAAAATAGAGATCTGTTAAGACAAAACCCTGCGCAAACATATGCGACAAACCAAATAGAAGGGAGGAGATCCAAAGTGCATAGTTAAGTTTGATGGGTTTCATTAGATTAATCAAAAGACCTCTAAATAAAAGCTCTTCCACAAAAGGGGCATAAATTAACGCCATAAAAATGATAAAGCTTGGATTTAAATGAAACTGTTCAATCAAAACTTTTTGATTGGATGCTTCAAGCGGACCAAAGATCCATACAATAAATCCATTCAAGACAAGTGAACTCAGTAGGATAAGAAGAAACGATTGAAAAACGCCTTTTAGCTTCTTCAAAGGTTTTTGATTTAAGGACTTTACTTCATGCTTCAAGGCAGGATAACTCAAGATCAAAGATGTGATGACCATGAATAGTCCATAAATCCACTGAATGGAATTTTTGTTTTGTAATTCAAAAGTCTTCATCAAAAAAGCAATCATTTGTGGATACAAAATGAAATTGCCTAAACTCAAATGAAAGAGAAGAATGACTTGTCTTCTTTTGGAAAGATTTTTCATTTTAAAGCTTCAATGACCCGTTGATGCGCATTCATGTCATTTTGATAGATTTGATCAATGATGCCACCTCCTAGACAAACATCTTCTAGATAGAAGACCGCTTCTTGTCCTGGAACAACAGCCTTTATGCCTTGGGGAAAACGTACAATGATTTCATCGTTATTAATCTTTTGAATGCGAACAGCTTGATCCGCTTGACGGTATCTAAATTTCGCATTGACGGCTAATTCTTGATTTAGATCGATTGGATTAAACCAATTGAGTTGATTCACCGTACAACTGGTGTAAATTAACCAAGGGTTGTCTTCACCCTTAACCACATAGAGTTCATTCGTATGGATGTCTTTATCGACCACAAACCAAGGCCCTTTATGGGCTGAGA
>CAZHIG010000118.1:0-3673 GCA_964532705.1 uncultured Erysipelotrichaceae bacterium | reverse complement strand
TCCGCAAGATAGGAAGAAATAACCACTTCAGTATTATTTTGAGCCGTTTTACCAATCAAACGATCATATATCACTGAATTCTCTTCTAGTTCAACAAAAGACAAAGGACTGGCCGCAATTGTAGAAATCAATTCAATGCTTGGATCGATAAGATATTTTGATTCTAAAACATCAGGATTCCACACAGCAAACCCCAAATCAGAAATACTCAGTACATTTTCACCATTTAAAATATTGGCTTTCGCATAAAGAGCAGCATTTGAAGCATCTGCGATGCCTTCGATTTTTAACAACGTTTCTGGCGCAATTTCAGTGGTTACTTGAACATTTTGATTGGGATTAAAAGACAAGAAGATACCTTGAGAAACTGTTTTAGTCAACAAGATATGTTCTTGAGATGACATACGAATTAAATCAGAGTTAACGGTTTCATCCACATACAACATGGTATAAACCGCGGATAGGATAGCCACTAAAAAGGCTGTGATGACAGCGGTAATCACCATCCTCAGTTTGTTATTTAAAATATTACCAATGCTCATCTTAAAGATAAACTCCCAAGGAAGTTTTGGACGAATCATATCAGGCGCATAAATCTCATCTTCTTTAGCTATTGGATCAGAATCAGCAATGATTTGTCCATCTGAGATTTCGATGATACGATCCCCAAATTTATGGGCATATTCCGCATCATGTGACACAACGATGACAAGTTTCTCTTTAGAAAGTTCTTTGAAAAGTTCAAAGACTTGCTCAGAAGTTTCAGAATCAAGATTCCCAGTCGGTTCATCTGCCAAGATGATGGTAGGATCTTTGACCAAAGCACGGGCAATCGCAACCCGTTGTTTTTGACCGCCTGAAAGCTCATCTAATTCTCTGTCTTCTAAACCTTCTAAACCCACAAGGGCTAGCGTTCTAAGAATGGTCTCCCGTGTATCTGTTTTCCCTTGCATTTGTAGTGCAAGTTCTACATTTTTATAAACACTCAATTCTTCTAAAAGATTGTACTCCTGAAAAACGAAACCGACATAGGTATTTCGATAATTAGAATTGGTGGTTTCATCAAAGCGATCGAGTTTTTTCTTGTTGATAAAAATTTTAGATGAATTGGCAGAATCAAGCCCACCTAAAATATTTAGAAAAGTTGATTTACCAGATCCAGATTTTCCAAGAATGAAGACCAATCCATTTTTGGAAAACTGTAGGTTCATTCCTGACAAAGCTTTAACCGCTTCTTTTGATTTCGATGTATATGTTTTATTTATGTTGGTAATTTCAATCATGATAAATCTCCTATTTCTTTAAGATGGAGATGACCGTATTTTTACGTAAGGTCGAAAGAACCATCAATATAGTAAAGACGACACTGCTGATCATCAACAAAGCAACATTCAAATAAAGTTGAGGCATGTATAAGACTAAGACATCCAAGGATTGAAAGAACTTGATGTTGATGTCTAAAACATAGGCATAGCCAAGATAGGAGCTAAATAAGCCTGAGAAGAAACTGATGATTAAAGCTTCCCAAACAAAAATCTTTAAAATATCGGAAGTATTTGCCCCTAAAGCTTTAAAGATGCCGATTTGCTTCTTACGTTGAATGATGCTCATGGATAAAAATACATAAACCACAGAGATAAAGACTATATACATAGCGATTAAGAGGGTTCGTGCCGATTCAAAGGATAGATAACCCAATAAATCTTTGGTCAAAAAATGTAGTTGTTCATCCGAAATCAAAGCTTTAAGCTCAGGATTAGGTGAGAGTAGGAAATTGAGATAAGCCCCTAAAAGCAATGAAAACATTAAACTTAAAGAAACCACAAAATTGGTTATGAGTAACTGCCCTTTTTTCTTAGATAAAGCATGAATCCCATAAGAGATTGATGAGATAAAACTTAAACGGGGATGATTGAGCACAAATTCACGCTCTGATTTTGAAGGATCTGTAATCCCTTTATCTTCAAAAATGAGTCCATCTTTAATCCTAATAACACGATCTCCATAAAGTTCCGCTTCTTCAGGATCATGTGAAACGACGACGACTAAATTGTTCTTGGAAACTTTTTTAAGGAGTTCCATGATTTGGTGGGATGTCTTCACATCTAAATTACCTGTAGGTTCATCAGCCAAAACAATGGTTGGGTTTTTAACCAAAGCTCTTGCAACCGCTATGCGTTGTTTTTGACCTCCAGAGACTTCATTCCCCTTACGTTTCCCAAATCCACTTAAACCCACAAAATCTAAAATACCATCAATCTTTTTCTTATCTGCTTTTTGACCTTGCAGTTCTAATGCTAAGCCCACATTTTCATAAACACTGAAGGTATCAATGATGTTGAAATCTTGAAACACAAAACCCACATGGGCATTTCTGTAATGATCGAGTTCAACCTGATTAAAACCTTCAATGTTTTTACCATTGATTAAAAATTCACCTTCATCTGCTTTGTCTAAACCCCCAAGAATATTGAGGAGTGTTGATTTACCTGAACCAGACTTCCCTAAAATAAAAATAAGACCTTTATCAGGCAGTTCTAAATCCAATCCGTTTAACGCTTTGGTTATAACCCCTTTGCGTGTCGTATAGGTACGTACAATTTTTTTAAGTTGAATCACGTGTATACTCCTTTATCCATTACATTATACAAAATGTAAGCGCACACACGTTGAAAAATTGTGCCAAAAGAAAACAGTCCTAAGACTGTTTAGCACTTATTTTTCTTACCTTGACCACTCCTTCGATGGTCCTAAGATGTTTGATGACATCCTCTGAAATCTCACCTTCGATTTCTAGAACTGTATAGGCCCATTCTTTTTTAGACATGTTTTGCATGCCTGCGATGTTAATGGAATGGAGCCCAAGTTCTGTGGTAATCTGACCCACCATGTTGGGAATATTCTTGTGTAATAAAGTAATCCGAGCATCTGATGAAACTGGACCTAAAACACAATTTGGAAAGTTTATTGAATTTACAATACTGCCGTGCCTTAGATAATCATTGATTTCTTCAACCGCCATGACTGCACAGTTGATTTCGGATTCAGGGGTAGAAGCTCCCAAATGTGGAATGGCAATGACATTTGGAATATTTAAGAGCGCTTCATTAGGAAAGTCAGTCACATAACGATAAACATGACCCTTATTTAGAGCTTCAATCATTGCTTCATCATCCACGAGTTCTGCACGCGCAAAATTTAAGACTCTGACATTCTTCTTTAACTTGCGAATGGATTTTGCATTGATGAGATGTTCAGTGCTGTCCATTAATGGAACATGTAAGGTTAAATAATCTGCTGCTTGAAATACATCTTCATATGAATTCGCTCTTTTAACTTGTGGCGATAGCCCCCAAGCATTGGTAACCGAAATATAGGGATCATATCCCAATACATGCATCCCTAAAGCACTTGCTGCATTGGCAATTAAAACCCCAACTGAACCTAAGCCGATTACCCCCAGTGTTTTTCCTTGAAGCTCAGGGCCTACAAATTGAGATTTTCCTTTTTCAACTCGATTGACAATGTCTTCCTTTAAACCCTTCGCAAATTCAATGCCAGCCAAGACATCTCTTGAACTTAAAAGTAGAGCGGTTAAGACCATTTCTTTAACCCCATTCGCATTGGCTCCCGGTGTGTTAAAGACGACAATTCCTTTTTCTGAACAGGTATC
>CAZHIG010000117.1:1369-3770 GCA_964532705.1 uncultured Erysipelotrichaceae bacterium | reverse complement strand
TGAAGGTCCATCATTAAACACATGACCTAAATGTGAATTGGCTTCTTTTGATCGTATTTCAGTACGGATCATGCCATATCGTAAATCCAGTTTTTCAATGACAGGAGAAACTGGCTTAGAAAAACTCGGCCACCCACAATGAGAGTCAAATTTATCTCTTGAACTAAACAGCACTTCACCACTGATGATATCGACATAAATGCCCTCATCAAAATGATCATAGTATTCATTTCTAAATGGAGGCTCTGTGCCTTCATTTTGAGTGACTTCATATTGAAGCAAACTGAGTTCACTAAGCTTTTTCATTGTCTTAAGTATAAAAGAAAAACCCGATAAAAGGTTTCAATTTGCTTCTTCAAGAACAACTCTAAAACAAGACCCTTGAGCTTCCTTAGATTCATATTCAAGCTTTAGATCTAGATGATCCGCCAGTTCCTTCGCTATGGATAAACCCAAACCAAATGACTTATGGGTTCTTGCTTGATCAACTGTATAGAAACGATCAAAGATATAAGGCATGTCTTTCTTCGAAATTCCAATGCCTGTATCACAGACTTCAAACACCCATAAATGATCTTTTTGGTACGCTTTTAATCGAATAGAGCCTTGAGTTGTAAATTTAAGGGCATTATCAATCAAAATACTTAGAATTTGATCAATGCGATCTTCATTACTAAAGCATTGCTTTTGAACCCCTTGAACATCTACTTCAAAACTCAGACCTTTTTCAAGCACCGACGCCATAAAGCGATCTTTTAAATCCATCATCAAGCCATCCACATCAAAATAAGCTTTCGCGAAAGAAGCTTGCTGATTTTGTAGCCTCGACAATTCAAGCAAGTCATTGATTAAGCGATTCAATCGATCGATCTCTTTTAAGATATGTTGATAATACTCAAGTTTCTTAGATTCATCCTTAATCAATTGATCATATAAAGGATCCACCAATGCACGTATGGCCGTAAGCGGTGTGCGAAGCTCATGTGATACATTGGCGACATAATCTCGACGTAGCTTTTCTAAACGCATGGCTTCAGACTGATCCATAAACAAAGCAATTAGCCCAAAGCTTGTACCATCTTTCAGCAATAATGGAGACACTGAAACCAAAATAGACTTGTCTTGATGATCAAAAGAAAAACTGGTTGCTTTTTTAAGACTGAGATGTTTATTTATCGTTTCAGAAGCCAATATATCAGACAATTGATTTTGTGTTTCGATATCAAGCAATTCAAACAATGCTGAATTCGTTAATATGATATTGCCATCTAAATCAATTGAAACCAAACCCTCTTTCATTGACTTCAACATCGCTTCAAGCCGAGAGCGCTCAAAATTAACTTGTGAAAGTGTTTCCTTGAGTTTAAAAGACATCTCATTAAGGCTATGTCCTAAAACCCCAATTTCACTAGGATCCTTTTCATCGGCTTTTGCTTCAAAGTTTCCAGAACTTAAGGCTAGCGCCACTTCACTCATCGAAATCAACGGCTTAGTCAGTCTCTTTGAGAAAAGATAAAGAACCCCAATCATGAAGACACTGACAAAACTAAATGAAAGGATTAAGGCAAAGATAAGACTTGTTGCTGATCGATCGAGTTCAAAGACTGGTACAATCATCGCAACAGCCCCAATATTCCTGTCATTTAAAGTGATGACTTTTCCGACCACAATGCTAGGAAAACGACTACCTTCAATTTCTAAGGTTTTAGAGTAGACTTCATTGGATGCTAATATCTCTAAGAAAATTTTAGAGTTTGAAACATCAATCAATTCAATTTGGTCTGCTATTCGATCATCTTTGATCCCAAGACTGGCATAGATTAAATTCCCTTGAGTATCAATCAAAACAAGTTGGGCATTGTTCATCATCGACTGACTCATCAAAAAGCGTTCAAAACTATGGTGGTCAATCTCCCCCAGTGAGTAATCAATCCATAAACTTTCAACAGCCGTTAAAATTGGAAGTACTTCTTCTTCTTTTTGATTTCGTACATATCTTCTTGAAATTGCAAAACTAAAAATAGAGGTCAAAATTAAGGTGCTCACGCTCATTAAAATGAATACTTTTAATATTCTTGAAAATAAACTTTTTTTAACCATGACTGATCTCAAATTTATAACCTACCCCATAGACGGTCTTTAACACATCTTTTACTTCATTGGGTAATTTAGCTCTAATGCGTTTAATATGCGTATCAACCGAGCGACTGTCTCCATAAAAAGTATAGCCCCACACTGAATTTAAAAGTTGCTCACGTGAAAAGACTTGTTGTGGATGAGAAGCCAACATATGTAAGATTTCAACCTCTTTAGGTGTCATTTCACAGTTGATGTTTTGGTAGCTTACTTTATAGGTGGAAATATTGATTTCCAAATCACCAAATCTAAGAATGGTATGATT
>CAZHIG010000117.1:0-1269 GCA_964532705.1 uncultured Erysipelotrichaceae bacterium | reverse complement strand
TAAAGCCTCTTCACCATCTGCTGCAAAGTCAGCTTCAATGTTTTCTTGTTTGAGATACATTGCTAAGCTTTCCTTAACAATGTTTTCATCATCACAGAGTAATCCGATCATGATTAACCTTGCCTATATCTTACTTCTGAATTATGGCGCAAATATGTCAATGGGTGTTAAAAAGCACGCTGAGCGTGCTTTTTAGATAAATAAAGTTGTTCCGACGTTTTCGTTGTTAGCGATGTAGGTACCTACACCCCCTAAAACAACACCATCGATGAGTTCGGCTTCTTGAATACCCATCAAATCCATAGACATGTTGCAAGCGATGAATTTAATACCCAACTCTTGAGCATTCTTCATCATCAATGGAAGAGAATCCACATGTTTTTGAGCCATGACAGATTCAATCATTGATTTACCTACCCCCAACATATTCATATTGGAAAGAGGTAATTTTGAAGCCCCTTTAGGCATCATCCATCCAAAGAGGGATTCAACCAATGTTTTCTTCACTTCAACATGATTACTTCTGCGTAATGCATTGAGTCCCCAGAAGGTAAAGAAGATGGAAACTTTCTTACCTTGAGCGGCTGCCCCTTGGGCAATGATCATTGCTGCTAAGGCTTTATCCAACTCACCAGAGAAGAGCACGATGGTCGCGTTTTCTTGGTTGGCACTGACAGCTACTTCTTTAGATTTGTGTCCTTTTACAATTTCAGCCACATATTTGTTACCATCAAGTGTCAAACTAACCAATTGATGGTTGTTGGTCTTGCACCAGTTTTCAACATCTCTTGAGAAACCAGGATCCGTTGCGACAATACGTACACCTTCACCTTCAGCAATATCTTGAACAGCTTTATACGTTGCTAGAAGTGGTCCTGGACATTGCATCCCTGTGACATCAACGGTTTTAACTTCACCCAATTTAGCAACGGTTGCCATCCCTGTGGTTTCATCCACTTTAGCACTGGAACTAACGGTGCCAAGTTTTGCACTGTTCAATTCATACTTGTAAGCTTTATAAGTGTTGTATCCACCAGAAAGGTTATAGAGATTGGTATACCCATTGGCTCTAAGAATCATGATGGCTAAATAAGCTCTTAAGCCTACAGCACAGTTTACAACGATGGGTTGATCTTTTTTGAGTTTGAGGTTTTTGATTTCTGCACGAAGATCATCCACTCCAATGTTTAGAGCATCTTGGATGTGTCCAGTTTCAAATTCAATTGGTGTACGAACATCTAAGAACGCTGCACCTTCAGCACGTAGTTT
>CAZHIG010000116.1:0-3774 GCA_964532705.1 uncultured Erysipelotrichaceae bacterium | reverse complement strand
ATGCTAACCACCCTTTGGGCAACAATCGCATCGTTCAAATTAACTTGAATCAAGGTTCTTAGATTTGGATCCATAGTTGTTTCCCATAATTGTTCAGCGTTCATTTCACCTAAACCTTTATAGCGTTGTATTTCTACTTTACCCAAGTCTGCTTGAAGTACTTTTAAATCTTCATCAGTATAGACATATTGACTGTGTTTACCCTTTGAGACTCGATATAAAGGTGGCTGCGCGATGTATACATGTCCATTTTCAATCAATGGTCTCATGTAACGATAGAAGAAAGTAAGTAGTAAAACTTGAATATGAGCACCATCTGTATCCGCATCCGTCATGATGATGACTTTATCGTAATTGATATCCTTTATGTCAAAATCACTTCCTACGCCTGCTCCCAACGCATGAATAATGGTATTGAGTTCTTCATTACGTTCAATATCTTGTATGCTGGCTTTCTCAGTATTTAAGACTTTACCTCTTAGAGGTAAAATCGCTTGAATTTTGGAATCTCGACCTTGTTTAGCAGATCCACCCGCTGAATCCCCTTCAACTAAAAATATCTCTGTTTTACGGGCATCTTTACTTTGACAAGCAGATAATTTACCGGATAAGATACGCTCCGTCTTGTTTCCTTTTTTACCTTTTCTTGCTTCTTCACGTGCTTTTCGAGCCGCTTCTCTTACCATTGACGCTTTTTGAATTTTCTTTAAGATCAGCGCAGCAAAATCACGATTTTCTTCTAAATAATAATTCAGTTGCTCATACACAAAATTCTCAACGGCAATCTTTACATCTGGTGAACCTAATTTACTCTTGGTTTGTCCCTCAAATTGAAGTAATTTCTCAGGTACCGAAACCGATAAAACCGTTGTTAAGCCTTCTCGAATATCATTTCCTTCAAAATTCTTATCTTTATCTTTTAAAACATTTAACTTCCGAGCAAAGTCATTCATAACCTTTGTAAGTGCTGTTTTATATCCAACTTCATGCGTTCCACCATCTGATGTGCGTACCAAGTTTACAAAAGAATAGGTGTTGTCTTGATAATCATCGGTATACTGCATCGCAAAAGCGACACCAATCTCAAAAGCACTTGATTCAAAAGCCAAGGTTTTATGTAATGGGCTTCGATCTTCATTCAAATAGTCTACGAACTTAGAAATCCCCTCTTCATAATGAAAAGACTCATTTTTACCACTTCTCTCATCCAAAATATTTAATTCAATATTTTTAAGTAAAAAAGCGCTCTCTTGCATGCGTTCCGCGATGGTCGAGTAACTAAACTCAATGGTGCTAAAAATCTTTGGATCAGGGCTAAAACGAACACTCGAACCTTTTTTTGTGCTCTTTCCTAAATCTTCTAACTTACCAATTCTAGACCCACCCTGATCAAATCTCATTTCATAGAGATGGCCATCATAATTGGTCTGAACAATCAAATAGTCACTCAAAGCATTAACGACTGAAGCCCCAACACCATGGAGTCCTCCAGAAGTTTTATACCCAGCATCACTGGAGAATTTACCCCCCGCATGTAAAACGGTAAAAATAACTTGTAAAGTAGATACCCCAGAACCATGTTTACCCACGGGCATGCCACGTCCTTCATCCTTGATCGTGATGCTGTGATCTGTGTGAATGATGACGGATATCTTTTGACCATAGCCATTTAAGGCTTCATCGATCGCATTGTCTAAAATTTCCCATACTAAATGATGAAGTCCTCGACCATCTGTAGACCCAATATACATCCCCGGACGTTTACGTACAGCTTCTAAACCTTCTAGAATCTGAATACTTTGTTCATTGTAGCTGTTTTTTGTACTCATAAAACTCCATTTCTAACTTAGATATTATACAATAGCTCTTCTTTAGAGAATGATGTAACTTTGCTATAATACAAAAAGAGGTACAACTATGTTCACACTCAATTCTTTATTGGCAGCATTCTTAGGGTATACTTTTGGTTCTATCCCATTTGCACTTGTAATCGGAAAAGTTTTTTATAAAACTGACATCCGTCAATTTGGAAGTGGTAACCTTGGTGGAACAAATGCAGGTCGTGTATTAGGCAAAAAAGCTGGACTATCTGTTTCTATCCTTGATATTTTCAAAGCCTTCATTGTTATGCTGATTGTAAAGAGCTTTGATCCCAATCAAGTTGCTCTTGCAGGTGTCTTCGCAACCTTAGGACATATTTATCCCCTATTCGCAGGTTTTAAAGGTGGTAAGGCTGTTTCTACAGCCGCGGGGTATATTTTAGGGGTTTCTACACTTGTTTTCTTTAAACCTGTTGAAATGGCTCTTATCCCGCTACTCAGTTTCTTCATCGTCCTTAAATTAACAAAGTATGTTTCGCTTTCTTCAATGACCGCTTTATCTCTTGCTGCATTAATTTCATTCTTTGTACAAAATGACTTAATGATTAGCTTCTATTTATCCCTTTTGGTTTCAATTGTTATTTATCGACATAAAGCCAATATTGATCGTTTGATCAAAGGAACTGAGTCAAAAGTTAAATGGATATAAAAAAAGGTCGTAAGACCTTTATTTGTAAGTATCCATCTGTTTCATTATGGATTTAATTTGTGCTTCAGAAGGTTTACGTCCCATCTGCATATACATTGCACGAATCATCTTCTCATTGATTGGAGGATTTTCCTTGAGTTGTTTCTCAAACGCACGACGTGTGAAGTAAAAACCCAAACCACCCCCTACGGCTAAACCGAGGAGCAAACTAAAGAACGACGTCCAAAAATTCATATCTTTACCATCCTTGCTGACTCAATTGTACTCAAAGACTCAGTATCTTTCAAGGAAAACAAAAGGTTGAACCACATATCAACCTTTTATCTATTTGGTCAGTGTTCATTGGCAAGTGAACACAAGCCATCCCCCTCCTTCAAAAACCATTGTACGTAGGTATCGATAATAAATGCTTTCAATTTGACATATGCTATTTTTTATACAGAAAACGATTGATGTCAAAGTGGTGCTGATGAATCATAGTACGTATAAACATGGCTATTTGTGTCTGAATATAAGGGTATGGTTCTAGTAAACATGAATGCCTGAGAAATCGCTTATACTTTGTGATGAATTCAAGTTTAGCGTTACCAATAAGCCTAAATTCTAAGTTTTCATACACTCTTTTTATTTTACTCGGATGAGCATAGGTCAATTGAGGTAATACAAAACAATGATAGGTAAAGGCTTTGATGACCCAGTCATTATGTTCACTTATTCTCTTTTCTTGTTTTAAATTGTGAATGTATTCATCTGCGAATTTATATAAGTTTTGATTGAGATATAGTTCTATACTTAATAGTTCACTTAAAGCCAAACTTAAACCCGGGTGAATAAGCTTAAGTCGTTTAACCCAATATAACCATACTGCTTCATCAATCAAACTTGTATTTTGTCTTATCATTAAAAAAAACTCTAGGAATTGTTCATCTAAATGATTTAGAAATGATAAAACTTCATGAGCCTTATCATGTTTTAATTCAAGAAATATAGATGTTTTTCCCTTTAAAAAAGCTTCGTATCTCTGGAGTTTTTGTTGTTCTTCTATCAGCATCCTGATGTCTAGCCAACGAAATTGGATGCCTAGTTTACATAAGAAAAACACATAAAAATTAGGATCTTTAATCTTTCTTCCCTTTTCAAGCTGAATCAAAGTTGCACGAGAACAAATGGATTCAGCTAGAGGTACATCGTAAAACTTACACTGATGAGTGACTTTAATAAACTCTGCTTGTGACCAAACTTTAT
>CAZHIG010000115.1:0-3791 GCA_964532705.1 uncultured Erysipelotrichaceae bacterium | reverse complement strand
AATCTAGAATCCAGGATACATCACTTAAGTAGGGTTGAACATAAGGCAAAATAAACTCATTAAAAGTATCAAAGTAACTGGGGAAATGTAAAGATACGCTACTGAGTGAAGTTATAAATTGGGGTATTAAGACCGCAAAGAATAATACAATCACTTCAATCACAACAATTAATGCCATGATGATCGCTATAATATGTTTCGTTTTATCTTTAAACTTAAAACCACTTAAAGCTCTGTTTTTAAACCAAGAGACCATTGGATACAACATGAATGCAATGAATATCCCATAGATAAAAGGAGAGATGATTGAAAAGAACTGTCCAATGGTGTCTAAAACTAGGCTTGCTCTTTGAAAACCAAAATACAAGGCTATGATGAAAAATCCTGCGAGGACATAGGTCATTAATTGTTTACGTTCTTGATCATCTCTAAATGGATTCATGGTTTACTCCTTGAAGAATTTGTTTAAACTTAGATTCTAAACTGGGTTCAATGATAAATGGGCTTTGAGTCTCGCGATAATCATACCCGAAGCTTGCCCTAGATAAAACAATAATGGGTGGAAATTGAATACGTTTGAAATGACCGAGATGGAAGGCTTTCATAAACCACTTTAAATCTTCCACAAAGGCCTTCCCTTCATTTAATCCATAACGATGCATGATTTTAGCCACTGGACGTTTTAGATAGCTTTGATTAATATATTCATCGACCCATTCATGGATGCTGTGAGATGGGTATTCCATTAAATATTGAACCAAGAAATCATGATAGCCCCACTTCATCGGGTCTATTTGTGCATTCTTTAACTCTGCACTTGGTGGAAGTTCAAAGATGTATTGATCATCCTTCAGTTCTGGTATCAAAACACTTGGAATGATTTCAGAATTAAAGCGTTGATTGATGGCTTTCGCCAAATCAAAGAGTTGAACTTTTGTTAGATCCCCCAAAGGGCTCAGTGCGCCAATGGTATCTCCATAGAGTGTTGCATAGCCTAAAGCCAACTCAACTTTATTGCCATTGTTACAGATGACCGCTGAATGTAAAGCTGAAAAGCTACTGAGTAAATGTCCTCGGATCCGTGCTTGAATATTTTCTGCACCTAACCCTTCTTTCATTAATGTTTCATTAAAACTTTGAGTTGTCTCATATGTGGCTTCAACCAATTTTTCGATGCTTCCCTCATGATAATGTAGTCCTAAGTGTTTGGCGAGCTGTTGAGCCACCGAAATTGTTTTTGATGAGTTATAACGAGAGGCCATGTTGTAGGCAAAAATGCGATCAGATCCAAGCGCTAGACTTAATAAAGCCGCATTGATGCTAGAATCAATCCCCCCGGATAAACCTATCACCCAATTACGTTTACCCAATACTTCTTCATCAAAGTAGCGGATACCAGCGATTATACCATCTAAAATCTTATTGTCACTTTGGGGACTTACGGAGTGTTCGCCCAAAGTAAAGATTTTAAGTTCTTGCTCAAAGCGATCATTACACATGACTTCAGCCTCACCCAAAGGTCCATACAAACTCGATCCGCCATCAAACACCAAAACATTTTTACCATTGTTTTGTGCGCCTGTCGCATTGACATAAAGAATGGGAACCATTTTTTCTTTTTGTTTTTGGGTATGTTCTAAAATACGCTTAACTCTGGATTTTTCTTTATTTAAAGTATAGGGAGAACTGGATAGGTTAATGATGATATCTACCCCTTTTTGGATGTATACATCCGTTGGATCAATTGAATAATCTTGACTCCATAAATCTTCACAGATTTCAAGTCCAATACGAATTTCATTCCCATCTTTTCTAAAAACAATAGGATTGAGTAAAGCACCTTTATTTAAAGATCTTTGATCTGCAAGTTCTAAACCACTCTTGAAATAACGTGAGTCATCAAAAATACGATAATCCGGTAAACAATGTTTGGTATATGCAAGATCGAACGCATTGGCACTCAACCATTTTCCTTGATAAGCAAAATACGCTTGATTGTACCGTTCAAATCGACCATCCCGATTACTCAAATCGAAATTAGCCCCTAAGTTTCCATAGATGATTCCAATCTGTTGTGATAGTTCTAATAAACGTTGATTGTATGATAAAGCAAGTTCAACAAAGCCTCTTTGGAGGTATCGATCAGATAAAAGATAGCCCGTTACACACATCTCAGGAAATACAATGAGGTCTACATTTGATAAAACTGCTTCCTCAATTAAAACTTTCATATTTTGATAGTTTGCTTCTAAATCATTGGCTTTTACGCGCATTTGCGCGATGGCTATTTTCATTTCTTACTCCCTAAAACCCATGTGTCAAACGTTTGATACCCTAAAGCGTGATAAAGTTGGCCAGCGTTAGGATTATCATAAAATAGACAGGGAACTAAATGACGGTCAAGGGCATTTTGTGTTAAATTCTCTACACATGCCCGTGCATAACCCCTATTTCGATGTGATTTTAAGGTATAAACGCCTACAATCATCATCGCAGAATCACTGCTTACCCCTTCACTGGCAGCACTCACAACATAATTTTTTTCTTTGACACAAAAGACTGTCTTGTTGTTGTGCATAAATTGATGTTTTAAATGTTCTATACGATCTTCTCGTGGACTTTTATCTAAAGTGAACTCTTCAATTTGCATGATAGAATCGACCAATGCTTCCACATCTTCAATTTTTGCTCTTTGTGCAAGTTCATTGGTTTTTTGTGATTGACGACATTCACAAAAATATGTTTCTCGTTGATCGATTTGATCTAAAATTCTAGTGGGTAACTTCTTCACGTGTGCTTTTACACCACTGATGATGGTAATGGTTTTATCTTCAAAGACTTTGATGATGGATTCTGAATCAATGACTTGATCCACAATATAGACAACTAGATTGTTGCGATATCTTAGATAAACCCCATGAATACCCTTTTCATCTTCATCCAAGTATACATCTTGGAAATCGACGTCAAATCCAAATTGCAGAATATCTCCTGCAATAAAGAGTGCTTTTGCTGGATCTTTTTTTAAAAGATCTAAGATTCGATCTTTATCGTTTGCTTTTGCTTTTATAAACATACTCTTATTATAAGGATAGAATGCTTGTTTTCAAAAGAAAACTAGTCTTTCGACTAGCCTCTTGATTTAAAGAATCCAGGAATATCACTTTCATCATCTGAAAGGATTTTTTCTTCATCACTACGAACACTGTCCGCAACAGTTCGAGCATCAAGTATTGGACGCGTACTTAAATTGGCTTTAGGTAAATCAAAGCCTGTCGCAATGACCGTTACAATGATTTTATCCCCTAAGGTTTCATTAATGGCCACCCCAAAGATGATATCGATGTCTCCACCAGCAGCTTCACGAATAAATTCAACTGCTTCGTTCGCATCATACAAGGTAATTGAATTACCACCCGTTACGTTGACAATCGCATTACGAGCACCACGAATTTGAGCTTCAAGTAAAGGTGAAGTAATCGCCATACCTGCAGCATCTGCTGCTTTTGATTCACCTTGAGCTAAACCAATACCAATAAGAGCAGAACCTTGACCTTCCATAACTGTACGAACATCCGCAAAGTCTAAATTCACCAGTGAAGGAACAGCAATTAAGTCTGTAATGGTTTGAACCCCTTGACGTAAGACATTATCTGCTTCTCTAAATGCTTCCACAAAGGGAATGCGTCCTATGACTTCTAAAAGTTGATTGTTGGAAACGATGATTAAAGAGTCGACATGTTGACGTAGTTCATCTAAGCCTCTAAGCGCTTGATCCATACGTTTCTTAC
>CAZHIG010000114.1:1759-3805 GCA_964532705.1 uncultured Erysipelotrichaceae bacterium | reverse complement strand
GCTGATAGAATTTGGGGCTCAAGCATTATCGGATGTTGAGCTTTTGGCCTTAATCTTAAAAACAGGAACCCGAAAAATTCCTGTTTTGGACTTGGCTCAAACCTTATTTGATGAAGGTAAAGATTTACTGGGCATCAGTACATTGTCGTATCAACAACTCATTCAAATTCCAGGGGTTAAAAGTGCAAAAGCGAGTGAGCTTTTGGCTTTAGTAGAGCTCTCAAAGAGAATGGCCAAAGCACAGAGCTTAGATGTGGATGTGATTGATCAACCGCAACGCTTGATTCATTGGTTAAGACAAGAAATTGGTGCCATGGATCAAGAACAGTTTTGTGTGATTTTCTTGAACACCAAGAATCATGTCTTAGGGCACAGGATTCTGTTTAGAGGAGGTTTGGATCGATCCATTGTGCATCCTAGAGAAATCTTTAAACATGCCTTGGCTTTGTCGGCCGCTAAAATCATTGTGGCTCACAATCACCCTTCGGGAGATGTTAGTCCTTCTAAGAATGATTTTCAAGTCACGCAAGTTTTAGAAGAGGCGGGAGTAACCATGGGTATTCCACTTTTAGATCACATCATCATCTCTAAGAATGGCTATACCTCATTGATACAAGGTAGATGACTTAGGGTATAATAATTAGGCATGAGACCTTTATCCGCTTTTCAAAAATTGCTTGCGTGGATTTTCGCATTGGGCATCAGCTTATTGCTTTTTTTGTCGATCATTCAAAGCAGTAGTCCATCGCTTGTAAAGGATCAAGGTTATTCTTTTTTTACTCTTTTATCATCAACTTTGATACAAAGACCTTTGTTTAGTTTTTCGAAGTTTTCGCAAGATTTGGCTTCATTTTGGCGCTTACAAGATGAGAATGACACATATCGTAAAGAGTTTGAACTGATCGCTCTATATCAAGCCAAATTGGAAGAAGCCTATCGTGAAATTGAAGCGCTTAAAGCTTTGAATGATTTGGCCAGTACGTACAGTGAATATCAACTCATTAATACCAGTATTGTGGGTCGATCATTAGATGTTTACTCGCATGTTTTAGAAATTGATGTTGGGTCAAAAGATGGCGTAGAAGTCAATGATGCAGTCATCAGTTCAAAAGGATTGGTGGGTAAGATTTTAAATGTTCAAGAAGATCGTTCATCGGTCTTACTTTTAAGCACAGAAAACAGTATGAATAAAGTAGCGGTTAAAATTCAATTGGATGCTACGAAGACTGCGGAAGCTATTTTGGAGAAATTTGAACCTAATGAAGGTGTTTATCTCTTAAAGTTGATTGATACTCAATCCTCCATCAATACTGGCATGCGGGTGATTTCCTCTGGCTTAGGGGGCTATTTTCCCAGTGGTTTATTGATTGGAGAAATCTTAGAAGTTGAAACCCTTCCTGACGCCATTGGTTTAAAGATCAAAGTAAAGCCTGCAGTCGATTTTTATCGTTTAGATTATTTAGCCGTGGTTAAACATGGATAAGTTCATCAAACTAAGCTTTGTGTTTATAGTATATGTCTTAAGTTTTATGCTTCAATCGATCTTTGTATTGGATTATGGTCAACAATGGGTGGTTGTAGTGTTTCACTTAGGTTTATTGGGATTATTGGATTATGTCTTGGACTTAGACTTAAAAGAGGCACTCATTACAGTTCTTGTCATTGGTTTTATCCTTGATGTTTTCTCTTATGGGTATCTGTTTTTAAATACCTTGTCTTATGGTTTATCGTTTATGGTCATTTTAAGCCTTGCTTCTCAAATCAATGACACGAAGACAGAGCGTTTGTTTTTAGGGATCATTGCGATATTCATCTTTGAACTTATTAAGTATCTGTTGCTTCGAGTCTTAGGCATCAGTGGCCTTTCCATCTTTAATTGGCTTACAAAAAGGGTATTGCTTACACTTCTTGTGCATATTCCTTTAGGGTATTTAGTGCTCATGATTGTTCAGTTTAAGAATCGAATTTTAATGTCTAGGAATCAAGAACTTATTCGTGCTGAAGCTTCTTTTTATCGACGTCAACAAACAGAAAAAAAGTAGACAT
>CAZHIG010000114.1:0-1659 GCA_964532705.1 uncultured Erysipelotrichaceae bacterium | reverse complement strand
ATTCGTGCTGAAGCTTCTTTTTATCGACGTCAACAAACAGAAAAAAAGTAGACATGGTATAATAAATGACAATGAAAAAATGGCGTACAATTCTTATCAGTTTATTGCTTATTCTGACGTTAGGTGGCTGTGATCTTGGACAACCGCAAATTGGTGTTACCACTTATCCCATTGAATATTTGGTCAAACGCATCGCAGGAGATAAAGTCAGTGTTTTAAACATCACTCAAACGAAAACCATAACCCGTGCTCAGCTGATGGATAATCCTTTAGAATCTTTAAAGAACTTAGATGTTTTGTTTGTCTTAGGTAAATTAGAACCTTATCTTTCGGTTCATACAGAAATTTTTAATCAATTAAATTTAAAGATGATTGATTTAAGTGCAAGTGCTTCGGTGTATGCTTTTCAACGCTATGAAACCAATTATGTGAATGGTACACGCGTCACAATAGAATCGCCTTATTATAAGAGTACACTTTTTGATCAGGTTGACATGTATCAAACAGATCCATATCTATGGTTAGATCCCATCACCATGATTTCAATGGCTTCGACCATTACAGAATGGTTGGTGTCTCAATACCCTGAGGAAAGAACGCTGTTTCAGAAGAATTATGAGAGTTTGAGTTTAGAACTCGCAAGAATGGATGCGGATTATCAAGATTTATGGGATTTAGAATTGTCATTTGTTTCTGTAACGCCTAGTTTTGGCAATTGGCAAAAAGCGTTCGGAATCAATGTGTATCCTTTGATTTTGTCTCGATTTGGGGTTCTACCTTCTGAAGCACAACTTCAATTTATCATGACACAGATCAAAGATAGTGGTGTTCAATATATTGTGCATGAACCTAATTTAACTGAAGATATGGAAGCTTTGTATGAACGGGTTAAGACTGAACTAAAGTTAGAATCGGTTGAACTTCATAATTTAGCATTCTTAAGTGAAGAAGACAGTGCACAAAATAAAAATTACATTGGCATCATGTTGGAAAACTTAAGTACTTTGGAAAAAATGTTACCCATTAGCTATGCTGAAGAAAGCACAGAGACAAACCCTTAAGAAGGGTTTTTTTCTGTCGGTATGGTAAAATAAAAAACGAGGTATCTTATGAAAAAAATGTTACTTGTGGATGGAAATTCACTGTTCTTTAGAGCGTATTATGCAACAGCGTATACACGGATGTCGACGACTTCTTTTGGACAGGCCACCAATGCAGTCTATGGTTTTGCCAATATGCTTAACAAAGCCTTACAACTGGTCGATCCTCAAGCTTTGGTCATCGCCTTTGACTCAGGTAAAAAGACCTTTAGACATGATGCCTATGATGAGTACAAAGGAACAAGAAAAGCTCTACCAGAAGAGTTGATATCACAATTTCCATTGGTTCGAGAATATTGTGTGAGCGCTGGTTATTGTTATTACCAACAAGATGGTTTAGAAGCGGATGACATCATTGGCTCTTTAGTGAAGCGTTATCCTGATTGGGACATCAATGTCTTGTCTTCAGATCGAGATTTACTACAACTCATTGATAAAACAACCTCTGTGTGGTTAACCATTAAAGGCATCAGTGAAATCCAAGAGATGGATGAAGCTGCTTTGATGACTCAAATGGGCTTAAAACCCAATCAAATTCCAGATCTTAAAGGTTTGATGG
>CAZHIG010000113.1:0-3834 GCA_964532705.1 uncultured Erysipelotrichaceae bacterium | reverse complement strand
CTTGGAAGACTTCAATACATTCATTCTTTGGTTCAGAACTAAAAATGGGTTTATTAGGTTTAATGATTCCTGCCTTTTCAAAACTAATCTCTTTAAGACTTTGACCTAAAAGATCCATATGGTCATAACCAATAGTTGTAATAACGCTAGCAATTGGATCGACAATATTGGTCGCATCCAAACGTCCTCCCAAACCTACTTCAATGATGGCCAAATCTATGGTATTTTCCAGGAAATAATGAACCATGATTAATACATCAATTTCAAACATGGACAGACCATACGTTTCAAATATTGGGTAGAAACGATTCGCATACTTCAATAAATCATGATCAGTAATCATCTGATCATTGATGCGAATGCGATCATTGTGCACTTCTAAATGAGGAGAGGTAAAGGTTCCTACCTTGTATCCACAGCTCTGATAGATCGATCTTAAAAAATTAGTTGTTGAGCCTTTTCCATTGGTTCCTGCCACATGAATCACTTTAAGTTTTAATTCAGGATTGCCTAAAAATTCCATGGCTTGATGGAGTTGTTTTAACCCAAAGGCTCCTTTAGAAGTACGCGCTACCGCATAGTCAATAAACGCATCAATTGTTTTAAACGTCATAACGACACCATTGTATCGTATCTCTGTGATGATTTTCTAAAAAGTGATTGGTCTTTGAGAAAGGTTTAGATCCAAAGAATCCTCGATGGGCAGATAAGGGTGAGGGATGATTGGCTTCTAAAATAAGATGTTTGCTTGAATCAATTAGATGACGATAAGCTTGAGCATGTTTGCCCCACAAGATAAAGACTATAGGTTTAGGGTGAGCATTACAATAAGCCAAAGTGGATTTAAAGAAATATGTCCACCCTAATTTTGAATGTGAGCCAGGCTTAGATTCTTCTACACTGAGTGAGCTGTTGATCAGCAACACCCCTTGTTTTGCCCAAAAACTTAAATCTCCATGGCTTGGAATCTCGCAACCCAGATCATCTTTTAGTTCTTTAAATATGTTGGTTAAACTAGGGGGTACTTTAACTTCTGAGTTTACAGAAAACGCCAAACCATGCGCTTGACCTTTTTGATGATAGGGGTCTTGTCCTACAATGACAACTTTTAAATCGTCATAACTGGCATATGAAAATGCTGCAAAGAGCTGTTCTTTTTTTGGATAGATCACTTTCTCTTGATAAGCTAGATTCAGTTCATCCATGAGTTTTTGAAAATAGGGTTTAGCCCTTTCAATGGCTAAAAATTCACGATAGTCCACTGTGTTTTAAAGCATCTCTTTTCTTGTGATAAGCATTGGCGTAAAGGGCAAGAATGATGGTGAAACTAGAAGAGAAGGACACCCCAAAGATCATCGAGTACGGTTCTCTAAAGAGTCTTGAGAAGAGTAAAATGACCAACATCCCTAAGACTCTTCCACCATTCAAACTAAACTCTTTAATGATCAGACGAGCATATATATTTTCTTTCGCAATGTAATCAGAGAGAGCGTTCATTGAGATGATCATAAAAGGATTTACATAGAAAGGAACAGCTAAGGCATTCGTTACACCAAAATAGATGGCTCCCATAAGATTAGGGGATAAAACCAAAATCATCGTAGAACTAAACAAGATGAAGGATGCTAAAACATAACTGATCATACGATTGTTGCGTTTAATAATGCGCGAAGCCACAAAGTTTGATGCCACATTGATCAAGGCAAAAACAGTCAAAAGATTTCCGTAAGCAGACCCACTGCCTCCTGTCGCATTATAGACAAGTAAACCAGTCAATACTAAAGTTAGTGAATCCCGAATCCCTAAAAAGAAATGATTGAACATAATGTAGCGCCATTGAGCATCTTGCTTAAAATTAAACTTATCTTTATAAACGATGTTCATCTCAATCTTCGCTAAGTTTACTCTAGTAGAAAGGAAAGCTGCTAGACTTTGTAAGACAATCACAACTTGAAAGATGCGGATATACCCTAAAGTATCACTGCTTGAAAAGGCAACGATTTGGGTGGCCACAAAGGGGGCAATCACCGTTGCAGATGAATTTAAAATCCCTTGTGTCATCACAAACTTACCGCGTGACTCTTTGGTCGATGCGGTTAAGTTGAGTGCGCTGATCGAAAACCAATATAAACCTTCCCCAATCCCAAATATGATTCCAAGACTGTAAATTAAGGTAGGTGTTTGTTCAAAGTATCGATTGAAGCCAAGTAAGAAAGCAAGCGCTGTAACAATGATTAATAGTCCTGTACTTAGGACTTTAGATAAATTTAACTTTTTAGACAGAGTTCCACCCAATACAAAACCAATGGGAAACATCCCAAAGCGAACGATGGCATACGCTGTCATCGCATAAAGTGAACCTGTAAAAGCGTAGAGATAGACATTTACAAAAACAGCTGATAAGGTACCCGCTATGAAGTAAATTGCGCCAATACTAAGTAAAATTTTCTCATTGATACTGATCATAAATAAGCTCTCTTTCGTGTTCATAAAGCCAGGCATCTGCGCGCTTCATCATTTCAAGTTGCGCTTCTTTTGGACTGATTTTCTTTTGTGATAGATCACGGATAATGTTCATTAAGTCAAGATCATAGTAAAGTTCAAAAGCAGATTGTGTTGTTTCATTTTTAAAAGCAATCATCGGTTCCGATCGTGCTTGCGTAAATGCTTTTGAGAATTCTAAACGTGTATTCTGTTCTAGATTCAGTGAGTTGATTTCATCTAAACTTGCTAAGAGTATTTTGTCAGTTGACTCATAAAAAACCCGAAGACCTTCTTGAGATCGTATCAGTCTAAGCAACTCATGACTTGCACTGGGATATTCAGATTGTTTTGAAATCACAAATCCATTCACTTCTGTTAATAACGTTGTGGGTGTGATTGAAGCTTCAATCATTGGAAAAGAAGACACTTGCCAATTGGCTTGATGCTTGGCTTCAAGTTCATCAACAAACATCCATGAAGCGACCATTGAAAATCCAAAATTATTATTTTCGAGTACATTTGGATAAGCCCATTCTATTTCTTCATCTATACTTATCTTTGGAAGATTTGAAAACCACTCTAAGGCTTTTAAAAGTTTTTCATCTTCAAAACCCGGTTCATAGGCATTCTGCGTCATAAACAGTTGCCACTCAAAAGCACTCAAATAAGGATAAAACCCATAGGGTTCTAGTAACGATACCACATAGGGCATTTCCACTAAGTCTAATGCTAAGATTTCTTCATACTGATCAATCGCATCGATACGTCCATCTTGATCAAGATCTTCAAGTGAAAACCCTTGAGCTTCTAAAGAATTTAGATTTGAAATGAAGGCAAAGCCTTCACCAGCCATCTCCAAAAAAATGAGTCCATCTCCATTGAGATCACGCGCGATTAAATCTGAATGGATAAATTGTTCTGATGATTCGATGCTTAACCACTCTTCACTGCGAAAACTGGCTTCCTCGATGCTGACATATCTTAGATCTGTATCGATCTTTGGATCGAGTGTATAACTTACTTTTCCGACAAATTCTGGATAACTTTGATTCCAAAATTCAACCAAAGCTTTTCCGTAGTTTTCATCGTCTACATAAATCAACAGTTGCGCATTTTCTTCAATGTGAAAAGTATGACTAGATTTCTCGAAACACACCAATGCTTCACCTTCTTCACACGTCATTGAAGCTGTGTAGGATGCATAAGAAATGACCAAAGTATTAAAACTGATCAACATTGCAAATAAGAGGATAAAACTTCTTTTCATGACCTATAGTGTATCAAATAAAACAGTTGCTAATCAAATGTAAACGCTTTGATTTTAACATATCTCTTTACTTAAATATGCTA
>CAZHIG010000112.1:1561-3845 GCA_964532705.1 uncultured Erysipelotrichaceae bacterium | reverse complement strand
AGTTCCGCAAATTGTTGACGCAATTCTTCAAGTTTCGCATCAACATCTTTCTTGGTTACTTTAACTTTCGCTTTTTCAACTTTAATGCCTTTATAGTCCCCTAAAGTCACTTCAGGTTTAACCAAGAAACTAAAGCTTAAAACAGTGCTTTGAGCAGAAACTGCATCGACACCCAATTCAGGACGGGTAATCGGTGCTAAGTTGTGTTCAGTAAGTCCCACATTTAAAGCTTCTTGCGCAATGTTTTCCACTGCTTCAATGAGAATGGATTGTTCAGAGACCTGTTTTTTCACCATGTCTAAAGGCGCTTTGCCTTTTCTAAAACCAGGAATGTTGACATTGGCCGCAAGCTTCTTAAACGCTTTATCTTGGGCTTTTGTCCAAAGGTCTCCTTCGATGGTGACTTTAAGTTCACCCTTTGATTTTTCTACTATTGTCCACGTACTTTTCATGTGAGACCTCCTATTTTTGCCTTCTCATTATAGCATGCATTTTAGCACTGTCAATTTAAGAGTGCTAGGGATATGCCTTCTATCTTTTTTAACTTACAAAACACTTCAAATTCTTCTGCACTGTACATTGAAGTATAGACTTCTTTTAGCGATGCAACTGCCAGTTCATAACCCTCATTCTCTTCATAAGAAGTGGGTAAAACCATTAAGGTCTTAAGACTCAAAGTCGCTAAACTTAATTCTTTTAAACTGGGATCTTTATCACACCACTCATTAATGTATTCAAGTGCGCAACGAAAGCCATCACTTTCTTCAGGCAAAGTCAATGAAGCCGGAATAAACGTATACTTCATCCCTTCCATTTCAACCTTAAACGTATCCGGTAAAGCTTGTTCAATGAGGATGCGAATGAGTAAAGCTTTCATCAAAGGATCACTGAATTCATTTAAAGCCTTTTGGATTAAAGGTAAATATTTTCGCGCATTCAATTGACTTAAGCTATCTAAGAGTTTTAATTGAGAACTTTCAGATCCATGAATATAGCTTTCTAATATTTCTTCATTGCTTTCAGGACTTAAGCTAGGATACTCCTTTAAACCCTTAAGATCTAGCTTTAAATCATTGAGTGCCTTAAGGGTCTCTTTAGGGACATAAGGCATCCTAAGTTCTTCTTCAATGCGTTGACTGGCTTCTTCAACCAAATTATCCTCAATGAGTTTTTTAATGTCTTGAATTAAGTTTTCGTAGTAGTGATCATTCATCACAAACATTATGACACAGCCAAGTCCTTTATGCAGTGAACTAAGCTTCATGTTAAGATTAGTTTAATGAAAACACTACGTTCACTTCTAGGCTTAGCCCTCCTATCTTCTGGTCTATATCTAAGTTACTTATCCTTTAGCACATTAAACGATTTAGAAACACTCATCTTAGCGATGTATCTCAGTGCAGCTTTTGTACTGATGACCTTAGGTCTTTATCTTTTCTTACTCACGTTCTTCAACAAGAAAGTGATCCATACACTAAAAGAAAGTCTAGAAGAAGCTTTAGACATTACAGACGCAACAGACGCCCAAGAACAAATAGAAGCCCTTGAAGAAGATCTTAAAGAGGATCAAAGCGAGATAGAAACCCTCAAAGAAACCGTTTCGATGATTGAAGAAACCATGGTGCTCAATCTCTTTAATGAAAAACCCATCAACAAAGAAGTAGAAGCATTAGAAACCCCTAAGATTATAGAAGAAACTCCAGTTCAAGAAGAGAATCAAACTGAGGAAGATACAAATAGCCCAAAAGAAGAAACAACTCATCTTGAAGAAGAAGATCTCAACACGAATGAAGATTATGATGAAGAAAGTACACAGACTCTAAAGAATTTCTTTGGGGAAGAAAACAAAGATCCTGAAGATGATGTCTATTCTACTCAAAGCATGGATGCTCGACTCATTGGGATTGAAACTTGGAATTTCCAAAATCGTTTAAAGAAAATCCCTGAAGGCAGTGAATGCACGCTTCAAATCAACACTAAACAAGGGTTAAGAAGTGCAGAGATCTATCATGAGAAAGCTTTAATTGGCTATCTCTCTAAAGTTGACTACAACAAGATGGAAGATAAACTTCCTAAACTCTATACGATTAAATTGGTTACTAAAATCATAGAGAATAAAAAAATCGTAACTGCCCTTCTTAGATTTAGCTTTAAAGATTAAAAAAGCCCGTTATGGGCTTTTGTGTTTAAATGGCGTCCTCAGAGGGATTCGAACCCCCGACCGTACGCTTAGAAGGCGTATGCTCTATCCAACTGAGCTATGAGGACAAGTGCCTTAAAATCA
>CAZHIG010000112.1:0-1551 GCA_964532705.1 uncultured Erysipelotrichaceae bacterium | reverse complement strand
CCAAACATCTTAGAAAAATTAAAGATTTAAAAGAAAAAACCTTTCTTCTTTTCTTTGGGTTCATCCAGTGCTTCACGCGTAACCACTAATTTGTTGTCGACAATTTCAACCAAAGCATAACTTTGAAGGGAACCATCACGATTATGTGAAATGGAACCTGGATTAATGAGCGTGACACCGTCTCTTTCATCCACATGAAAGATATGGGTATGGCCATATAAACACACATCACAATGTTCTGCTTTAGTCATGTCTTTTAGGCGATCTAATAGGGTTAAGGGTGGAATGCGATCACCATGAACCACAAAGACTTTATGTCCATCTAAATTTAGAACCAAATGATGGGGAAAGTTTAAGCCATAATCATTGTTGCCTTGAACGGTCACAAAACCATCTAGATATTCATAGCCACATTCAGTATCGCCGCAACAAATATAGGCACTCGCAGTAGGATGTTTTTCTCTTAGCTTTGAAAAGACTTCATTGCGTCCATGACTATCCGATACAATGACCCACATTTAGATCACCGCTTTCTTAAACTGAATGTTTTGTTTAAATAAGGCTTTAACTTGTGTATCCGCATACGTTGGATCTGCACTGGTGTACAGTTCACTTTGACCTTCATCAAAGACAAAATGTTTAAAACGATTCACCATCGCTTGCTCAGAATCATAAAGCGGCGCATCAATCATCTTTGAAATGTTTTTAGCCACCATTGGATAATGTGTACAGGCTAAAATCACCCCATCCACATCTTTTGAATGAATCACAGACCTGAGATAAGCATCCAGTTCAGCTTCAGTTGAAAGACCTTCGATTAAAGTAACCAACTGTGTCGGTGCGATGCCTTCAATATCGGTATGGACATAGCGTTTCTTCAGGGCATTTTGATAGGCTTGAGATTCAATGGTACGGGTGGTACCTAAAACCAAGAGTTTCTTAAAATCAGTGCTCGGAAGATTTTGAATGGTGGGTTCAATCACATCATGAAAAATCATTTGAGGAAAAGACGCTCTAAGCATCGGTAGAATACTAGCACTCATCGTATTACACGCTAGAATGACTTCCTTAATGTTTAGACTTAAAAACCAGTTCATGTTTTTAGAAGCGATGCTAAAAAGTTCTTCTATGGATTTATTGCCATATGGGGCATGGGCTTGATCAGCTAAAAAAACAAAACGCGCATGAGGATACGCTTCTTGAAGTTTTAAATGGATGCGATAGCCGCCTAAACCGGAGTCGATGATGCCAATACTCATATGCCTTATTATAGCATGCTCACTCAAGCTCTAAAGCTTCTTTTAAGGCTAAATTGACTGCATTTGGAAGAATCTCTAGTCGTTCTTCATCACTGGCTTCTTTAATCCCTTTAAGCGATTTAAAGCGTTTAAGCAGCAGTGCTTTACGTTTAGGCCCTAAACCTTCAACGGTGTCTAACACGGATTGTGTGAGGGCTTTAGAACGACGTTTTTGATGATGGGAGATGACAAAACGATGCACTTCATCTTGCATACGGGTTAATAAGAAAAAGAGTTCTTTTTGATCTTTGAT
>CAZHIG010000111.1:0-3850 GCA_964532705.1 uncultured Erysipelotrichaceae bacterium | reverse complement strand
CTATAATAAATAAGCCTATCATTAGGCATTACGTGGGAGAAGGTGCAACCCTTCGTTTCAACCGCGGCATACAATTCAAATAAGGAGGAATGTAGAGTGAGTAAAAAAGTTGCAAAGATTGTCAAACTCCAATTTCCAGGCGGCGGCGCTCGTCCGGGACCAGCTTTGGCATCTGCTGGCGTTAACATGCCACAATTCTGTACCGCATTTAATGATGCGACCAATGATCGTAAAGGGGATTTAGTCCCAGTTGTGATCACAGCTTATGAAGACAAATCATTTGATTTTGTCTTAAAAACAACCCCCGCGTCGGTTATGTTGCTCAAAGCAGCAAACGTTGCTAAAGGCAGTGGTTCTGCTAAAGTTCAAAAAGTCGCAACCATCAGTGTTGAAGACTTGAGAAAAATTGCTGAATACAAAATGCCAGATCTCAATGCGAACGATGTAGAAGGTGCTATGGCAATCATTGCAGGAACTGCACGCAACATGGGTATCTTAATTGAAGGGTATGGTAAATAAACATGGCAAAACATGGTAAAAAATATCTTGCTGCTTTAGCTCAAGTTGAAGCAACAAAACTCTACCCTATCACTGATGCTATCGCATTGGCTAAGAAAACAAACACAACAAAGTTTGATGCTTCTGTTGAATTATCTTTCCGTTTAAATGTGGATCCTCGACATGCTGATCAACAAATTCGTGGCGCAGTTGTGTTGCCACATGGAACAGGTCGTAGCCAAAAAGTTTTGGTTGTTACGCAAGGTCCTAAAGAAAAAGAAGCTTTGGATGCTGGCGCAGATTATGCTGGCGGCAAAGAAATGTTGGAAAAAGTTAAAGGTGGTTGGTTTGACTTTGATGTCATCGTCGCAACCCCTGATATGATGGCTGAACTAGGTAAATTGGGTAAAATTTTAGGTCCTAAAGGCTTAATGCCAAATCCAAAAACTGGAACAGTAACCATGGATGTTGCTAAAGCTGTTACAGACATCAAAAAAGGTAAAGTTGAATACCGTGTCGATAAAGAAGGCAATATTGCTGTCTTGGTTGGTAAAGTATCCTTCACCGATGAACAACTTCACGAAAACATCAAAACGATTTATGACTTAATCTTACGTGCACGTCCTGCTGCTGTTAAAGGTCATTACATGAAAAATGTAGTGGTTACAACAACAATGGGTCCTGGCATTAAGATCGATACTGCAAGTTTCTAATCTAAAACGCGTAGCAATACGCGTTTTTTCTTGACACAGCATGATTATTTGATATGATTAAAACTGTTCAATAGACCAAAGACAGCAACGGCCAAGCGCTTAATCAGTTGCCGAGGTGTAAAAAGTTTTTTATAAACCTTTTACTCACGCTGTCAAATGCGTGAGTTTTTATTTGATTGTCTATTGTATGAAAAAGGAGGAATTGCCCAATGAATCAAACGATACTCGAAAGTAAAAAGGCGATCGTATCTGAAATTGCTGATAAAATGCAAGCTTCAGCATCAACCGTCGTTGTCGAATATCGTGGCTTAACCGTTCATGAAGTCACTCAACTTCGCCGTGAATTGTTGAAGGAAGACATTGACTTCAAAGTCTATAAAAATGCTTTCGTTCAACGCGCAGCTGAAGATCTGAAATACCATGAATTGGTCGAAAGCCTCGCAGGTCCTAATGCCTTTGCCTTTGGTAAAGATGCAGTAGCACCGGCCCGTGTCTTAGCAAAATTTGCAAAAAAACACGAACACTTAGTCTTAAAGAGCGCAGTCGTTGAAGGAAAAATCATCAACGCTGATGAACTCAAGGCACTCGCTAAGTTGCCAAACAGAGAAGGTATGATTTCCATGTTTATGGGAATGCTACAATCCCCTGTACGTCAATTTGCATATGCCCTCAGCCAAGTCGCTGACAAAAAAGCTAACGCTTAATTTAAAGGAGAAAAAATAACATGGCTAAATTAGCAACCGCAGATGTCATTGCTTCCTTAAAGGAAATGACCATTCTTGAGTTAAATGAACTCATCAAAGCAATCGAAGAAGAATTTGGAGTATCCGCAGCAGCTCCAACCGCTGCAGCAGCTCCTGCTGAAGCAGCAGCGCCTACAGGACCTGTTGAAGTAGATGTTATCCTCAAAGAAGTTGGACCTTCAAAAGTTAACGTCATTAAAGTTGTACGTGAACTTACAGGTTTAGGCTTGGTTGAAGCTAAAGGTATTGTTGATAAAGCACCAAGCGCAATCAAAGAAAAAGTCAGTCAAGAAGTGGCTGAAGACGTTAAGAAAAAACTCGAAGAAGCTGGCGCAGTCGTCGAAATCAAATAGTTTCCTTTCCAACCGCAGTGTTGTGAAAGGGGGCGAAGTGATTGACACATTACTTTTCAAAACCAGATTTAATCGCTCAAAACCGGAGAGAAATTGCTTTCCGGTTTTTGGGCATTCTATCGAGTTTTGTGGTTGATGATGGCATCTTCTCAAAGGGTAAGGCAGATTTTGGTTCCTTATTGTTGGTTGAAACAGTCTTAAATCGTCATTCTAATGGTTTGGTTTTAGATCTTGGCGCAGGGTATGGCCTGATGAGCATCTTGCTAAAACAACATCAAAATCAATTTGAAGTGACAGGACTCGAAATTAACTCAAGAGCACTCGATTGTGCAATACAATCCAGTCATAAACAAAATCTAGACATTCTGTTTGAAGAAAAAGATGTGACTGAAAACTTTGAAGGTCACTATGACATCATTGTGACCAACCCACCGATTAGAGCAGGTAAGAAAGTGGTAGAGCGCTTTATTCAACAAGGCGCGCTTCACTTAAAAGAAAATGGATCTTTCTATTTTGTAATCAGACGGCAACAAGGTGTGGCTTCATTTGTGAAGTACGCGCAAACCCAATTTAAACACTGTGAACGCTGTGTTTTAAAGAAAGGGTATGAAGTTTGGATCGCAAAATATCCATTGACTTAGGTTGACAAGTTTGATAGCATTATATATTGCATAAAAATAAGAATGATAAGATGGGAAAAAATGCCCTTTTTGCGCATTTTACCCTACTGAAAGGATGGCATTAATGGAGAAAAAACAAACATACCGCATTGCGAAATTTGGAAAAAAAGCTGAACGAAGAGACTATTCCAAAGTCAGCGGTAGTTTAGAATTGCCTAATCTTGTTGAGATTCAAACTGACTCTTTTGACTGGTTCAAAAGTGAAGGTATTCGTGAAGTCTTTGAAGAAATTTACCCAGTAACCAACTACACTGGAAATATTCGTCTAAACTTCTTGAACTATGAATTTCAAGAACCAAAATATTCTGTGGCAGAATGCAAAGAACGTGAAGCAAATTACGCTGCACCTTTAAAAGCAACCATGATGCTCGAAATGAGCAATCCAACCACAGGTGAAATTACAGAACGTCATGAAGAAGTTTTCTTAGGGGAATTCCCTTTGATGACAGATACTGGAACCTTTATCATCAATGGCGCTGAACGTGTCATTGTTTCACAAATCGTTCGCTCACCTGGTGCATATTATGACTCGTTCTATATGAAAGATAAGGATGCCAACTTACAAGAAGTTTATAAGAGTGAGCTCATTCCTTCTCGCGGAACCTGGTTAGAATTTATTACAGCTTTTAAGAAAGCCAACAATCCACAACTCACTTACACAGGTGAAAACAGTGCACAATCTGTGTCTGATTTTCACTTAAATGTATCCATCGATCGTAAACGTAAAATCTTATCTACCATTCTCTTTAAAGCGATTGGTTTTTCGTTGGATTTAGAGCGTGGTGAAGATGCATTTGATACCACCGCATTCAAAGTGTTCTTACATGCCTTAAACATGCCTGTTTATGACTTGTTTATGGAAC
>CAZHIG010000110.1:0-3890 GCA_964532705.1 uncultured Erysipelotrichaceae bacterium | reverse complement strand
TGTCCTCTAAATCGATTTAAGACTTCAGTAATGTCTCGACCAATGATGGAATGATATGGACCTGTCATACCCACATCCGAAATGTAAGCACAACCCTCATATATCAATTCATCTGCAGTTTGAACATGCGTATGGGTCCCAACAATGAGTGAACATTTTTTATGAAAAAGATGCAAGAATGCTGATTTCTCGGAGGTGACTTCTGCATGGAAGTCGACAATACATGCATCCACACTTGCATCATTTATGAGATTTTGCATGCTTGTAAACGGATTATCAGCAATATTATCCATAAACACAGCACCACACAAATTTATTAAGCGATATTTCTTTTGCTTAAACTTAAAATCTAGATAGCCTTTTCCATACTCTAACGGATATAAATTCAAAGGTCTTACTAAACGATCTGAAGAATCAATAAAGGTTTTAATGTCTTCTTTAGAAAAGGCATGATTACCTAAAGTGATATAGTCTATTCCCATCGCAATTAGTTCATGATAAATCTTTTCAGTAATACCCTTACCATGAGCAGAGTTTTCAGCGTTAGCAATAACCACATCAATCGCATATTGCTTTTTAAGCGAAGAAAGCTGTTCTTCAACAGCTTTTCTTCCAGTTTTACCAACGATGTCGCCGATAAAAAGTAATTTCATTATTTTGCGATTTCTTGATGACGTGTTTCGCGGATGACGGTCACCTTAATTTGGCCAGGATAGGTCAATTCTTGTTCAATCTTCTCACGGATTTCACGGGCAACACGATGCGCTGCCAAATCATCGATTTTGTCTGGCATAACCATAACACGAATTTCACGACCTGCTTGGATCGCATAGGTCTTATCTACGCCTTCAAAACTATTCGCAATTTCTTCCAATTTTTCAAGTCTTTGGATATAATTCTCAAAGTTCTCAAAACGAGCACCTGGACGAGCAGCACTTAAAGTATCTGCAGCGGCTACTAAAATAGCATAGACATTATCCGCTGGCTTATCACCATGGTGTGACTCAATACCATTGATCACGTGAGGATGTTCACCATGTTTACGGCACACACGCGCCCCAAGTTCCACATGGCTTCCTTCCATTTCAAAATCTAATGCTTTCCCAATGTCGTGTAAAAGACCAGCACGTTTAGCGAGTTGTTGATTTAGGCCTAATTCAGCCGCCATCATACCGCATAGCGAAGCAACTTCCATTGAATGCATTAATCCATTTTGACCATAAGAATATCTAAATCTCATTCGACCCAAAAGTGAAATGAGTTCACGATCCATCTTACCAATCCCTAATTTAAAGATCGCATCATCACCAAATTTTAAAATCTGTTCATCAAGTTCGGAACGGACCTTGGTGGTAACTTCTTCAATACGACCGGGTTGAATTCTACCATCTTTTAGCAGTATTTCTAAAGTTTGTCGTGCAATTTCTCTTCTGATTGGATCAAAACAAGAAAGTGTAATGGTTTCTGGGGTATCATCGATTAAAATATCAACACCAGTCGCTTGCTCAATGGCACGAATGTTACGTCCTTCACGGCCGATGATTCTACCCTTCATCTCATCATTAGGCAAATTCACAACTGAAACAGTTCGTTCAATTGTTTCTTCTTGTGCGTAGCGCGAAATCGCCAAGCCAATAATATTACGCGCCATATCAGAAGCTTTTGTTTTTGCTTCTTCTTCTTGATCACGGATATATCCTTCTACTTCATTACGCGTTCTGAGCTTAACAATTTCAAAAATTTCATTTTTTGCATCTTGTGAACTCATACCTGCAATACGTTCTAATTCTTGCAACTGTCCATCTATATTGGATTGAAGTTGCGATTCCATCTTAGCCAGTTGATCTAACTTATCGCTTAATTGTTTGTTCTTATCGTCAATTTGTTTTTCTTTTTGTTTTAGTGTTTCATCGCGAAAATTAATAGAATCTTCTCGACGATTTAGTTTCATCTCTGACTCTTGTAAAGATTGACGTAAGTCTTTGATTTCTTTTTCTGCAGCTAACTTATGTTCATAAGCTTGAGTTTTGCCATCTAAAACAGCTTGACGGACAATGGTCTCAGCTTTAACAGTTGCTTCTTCTAAAACGAGTTTTGACTTTTGTTGTGAACGAATTAAACCAAACTTTGAGGCAGCAATCATAACGATTGCACCTATTGCGATACCAGATAAACTAGCTATGAGAATAACCAAATTAATATTATCTCTCATGTTTTCTCCTAGCTATTGAGTTTATGACTCTAGCATTATTCTAACAGTCTTTAAGCTTTGACACAAGCAAACAAAAAGGAGCTTACGCTCCTACTACTTCAACCGTATTGGTAAATAAAATCTTTTTAAGTTCCTTTTCGATTTCATCTGCGATGACTGGGTTACTCAATAGATAAGCCTTAACCGCTTCTTTACCTTGACCAATTTTCTCGCCTTTATACGCAAACCAAGAACCACTCTTTTCAATAATGTCATGAACAACACCAAGTTCAATGACTTCTGAAAGTTTAGATATTCCTTCCCCATACATGATTTCAATGACTGCCGTTTTAAATGGAGCGGCTACTTTATTTTTTACAACTTTGACATTTACTTTATTACCAATGATGTCATTACCATTTTTTATGGCTTCACTCTTTCGAACATCCAAGCGAATCGAAGCATAGAATTTTAAGGCTCTGCCCCCAGAAGTCGTTTCTGGATTTCCAAACATGATTCCTACTTTTTCTCTCAACTGGTTAATAAAGATTACAGTACATGCTGAACGATTCATTACACCAGCGAGTTTACGCATAGCTTTAGACATGAGTCTAGCTTGTAAGCCCACATGAGCATCAGACATTTCTCCATCAAGTTCCGCTTGAGGAACAAGCGCAGCAACTGAGTCAACAACAATTAAGTCGATCGCTCCACTCTTAATCAAAAGCTCTGTGATTTCTAGAGCTTGCTCACCAGAATCAGGTTGAGAAAGAATTAAGTTTTCAATGTTAACTCCAAGGTTTTGAGAATATCGAGGATCAATGGCATTTTCAGCATCAATAAATGCAGCTTTACCACCTGTTTTTTGTACCTCTGCAATAGCATGAAGTGCTAATGTGGTCTTACCACTGGACTCTGGCCCATAGATTTCAATGATTCTTCCCATTGGATAACCACCAATACCAAGCGCAGCATCTATGCTTAATGAACCACTTGAAATGGCATTTACGTCAACATTACTACGATCACCAAGTCGCATGATGGAACCTTTGCCATATTGCTTCTCAATTTGTTTAAGCGTATCCTCTAACATTAGATCTTTTTTAGCATCCATAATGAACCTCTTTCAATTGTTTTTATGCGTCTAATATAGTTTATCCTAGAAAGTCTTCTTGAATGTAATGAATTGCTTGTAAAACAGCCTCTTGTCTAAGTTCATTACGACTCTTAGTGCTTAGAAAATGATAGATTTTCTCTTTTTTAAGACCTGCAATCGCAATATAATATAGTCCAACAGGCTTATTCTCAAGCGATTGAGGACCTGCATTCCCTGTAAAACTAACGCAAATTGAACACTCTAGAAGTTTTAAACCATTTCTGGCTAATTCAATTGCACAAGCCTCACTAACAACACCTTCATGTTCAATAACTTGATCAGAAAGGTTTAACAAGCTTTGTTTAAGCTCATTCTGATAAGCAACAATACTACCTTTGAAAACTTTGGATGCGCCTGGAATATTTGTTACATTAGCCGCAAATAATCCACCTGTAAAACTCTCAACACTTCCAAGTGTTAAAGATTTTTCTTCAAGTTTTTTTAATAAGCGCTCCATTACATACTCGCTAGTATCAGTTTTCTTGATTGCATAAAATAACTAATACCGCTTAATAAACTTACGCTCACCGTAAACCAAAGCAT
>CAZHIG010000109.1:0-3903 GCA_964532705.1 uncultured Erysipelotrichaceae bacterium | reverse complement strand
AACAAGGCATAGGATCCAATCACAAAACGTTTACGAATTAAAGGTCCAAAGCCTGCAGTTCTAGATTTGGTCATCACTTCATCTAAACTTTCACCTTCATAAGAAACTCCAAATCGAATGCCATCTAAATTAGAGTGATTCGCTGTGGCTTCCGCATTGGCAATGATGTAGTAAGTTGGTAAAAAGGCATGCATAAGTTGATCATTCAAGTGAATCTTAACCAAGATGGCCCCTTGAGCTTCAAGTTTTGCCATTAAATCATTAAAGACCTTCAAAGTTTCAGGGTGATCAATCGCATCCATCACCGTTTGAAGAATCCCAATCCGTTTCCCTTTTAAATCCCCTTTTAATAAACTTTCATAGGGTTCAACAGGCAAAGTAGAAGAAGTCATGTCTAAATCATCACGCCCCGCAAGCACTTCTAACGTTTTTGCCGCATCTTTGACATTTTGGGTAAAGAACGCCACATGGTCTAAAGATGAAGCATAAGGAATCACCCCATAACGTGAAATACGTCCATAACTGGGTTTAAAGCCAACGATATTATTGTAAGAAGCGGGTTTACGAACGGAGTCACCGGTATCAGTCCCAATCGCCATTGGCACAACCCCACTGGCCACTAAGACAGCAGAACCCCCTGAGGATCCTCCTGAGATACGACTTAAATCATAGGGATTATAAACAGGTCCGGTATGGGCTGTTTTATTGGTGCCCCCCATCCCAAAGGTATCGGCAGAGCTCTTTCCAATGATAATGGCTCCTGCTGCTTTAAGTTTTTGGGTAATGGTCGCATCATAAGGTGAAACATAATTGTCTAAAATGGCAGAAGACCCTGTGGTTTTGGTGTTTGTCATATTCACCAAGTCTTTTAATACGATGGGAACCCCATAAAAAGGTAAGTTACTTTGCTTATCTTTAAGCGCTTCTTCTTGTTGATCAATTTCAACAAAATTCACCATCGCATTGAGTTTAGCTTGAAAAGCTTTTGCTTTATCTAAAGCAAGGGTAGGGTTCGTATAGTCTTTAATGGCCATCTTATTGCACCACTTTCTTGGTCACAAAAAAGCCATTCTTGGATTTTGGCGCATTGCTTAAAGCTTCTTCTTGACTCAATACTTTGACCACTTCATCTTCTCTTAAAAAAGAGGTTTCTTCTTCAAAAGGATACACCATGGGTTCAACCCCATTGGTATCGATTTGATTGAGTAAGTCCATCTGAGCAATGAGTACCCCAAATTCATCCGCAATGGCTTTGGCTTCATCATCACTGAGTTCAAAGCGTAGTTGTAATGCCAGTTTTTTAAAATAGTTTGGATCGTTATGCATCTTGACTCCTATTGATTGAGGATAAGTTTTAACTTACCATCTTCACTACGACTGATGAGCGCTAAATTCTCATCAATGTCATTAATCTTTACGATTATATCATAGTCCCCTGTTTCAAACTGATTCAGTAAATCCATGACTAAATAGCTTAACGCATAGATTTCTGTATAGGTTTTCGCTTGAAGTTGAATGTCAATTTTTAGATGATTTAACTTATCATCTTCATATCGACCTTGTGCAATCACCCCTAAAGCATCGGGCACAAAATCTGCCACTTCCGCTTTAAAGCGACTGAAGCTCGCATCTGTTTTTGGATCATAATTTGCGACCGCATTTGATGGAAAGATAAACCACGATTCTGTGTTTTGATTGAATTGGCCAGAACGTCCATCAAACAGCCCTTCACCAATGTAGTGTCCAGGTAAACTCGCATCTAGACTTTGCGTTGAATACAAAGCGATGTAGACAGGAATGTCTTCTAAATTACTTAAGGTGCGAATGTAGCGTTCAAGCTTACGTCCCATATCTGAACCATAGGCATATAAACGATTCTCATCAATGGTCATTGTTGACCCATTCTCATCTTTAATCGTTCCATTCAAAACGATGGCAAACGCAATCCCTGAAAGCTCTGGATTGGTGGTTGAACCAGTGTAATAATCCACTTCCACCACATCCGCAACCAGCACCGCATTTTCAATAGAAGCACCTGAATCACTGATAACAAACGATGAACCTGAAGGTGGATTTAAGCCATAAGGATTTTCACTGCTTTCACGCTTAACCAGTTTTGAAAGATCTTCGATGCTTAAGATTTGGCCCTCAGAAATAAACATCAAGCTTGGATCAAACACGCTTTTTGTCTTTTCGAGTAAGCGACTTCCCACTTCAATACGATCGGCTTTACTTAAATACGTTCCATGGTAAGAACGAATGCTGGATGCCTCAAAAGGAATCAAGATTGAATAATCCCCTTCGATTTGAGCACTGAGTAAATCGCCCCCAGTATCCACACTTTGAGAACTGCAGCCACTGATCAAAAGAATCAATATACTCATCACGATTTTTCTCATGCCTTCACATCCTTTATAAATTCTGAAGCCTCTAAGATTTTAACGCCTAATTCTTGAGCTTTAGCCAGTTTAGAACCGGCAGCTTCTCCATAAATAACTAAATCCGTTTTTTTAGAAACACTTGAAGAAACTTTAGCCCCGTGTTGAATCAGCCAAGCTTCAACCTCTTGACGACTCATCGATTCAAATGAACCGGTAACCACAACACTTAAACCTTTATAGGGTGAATCAATCACTTCTAAAACATCCACATCTAAGCGTTGTCCAACCGATTTTAGAAAGTCAATCAACGTTTTATTTTTCTCTTCAGAAAAATAGTCAAGAATGCCCTTCGCCGTCACAAGACCAATATCATCCACTTTACTCAGCATGATTTCATCTGCCTGCATCAGCGCATCAATATTCTTAAACGCTTGCGCTAAGACTTTAGCCGCCTTTTCGCCCACTTGAGGAATCCCTAAGCCTACGAGTACTTTGTCCAAAGCTTGGCGCTTTGCGTTCTCAATTGATTCAATAAGATTATCGACCGACTTTTCTTTAAAGCCAGGTAAATTCAATAAGTCTGACGTATGATCTTTTAATCGATATAAATCTTCAATCGACTTAAGCAAGCCTAACTCATGAAGTTGTTCAATGGTTTTAATGCCTAAACCATCCATGTTTAAGGCATCTCGAGAAACATAATGAGCTAAAGACTCAACCACCCGTGCAGGACAATTGGAATTGATGCAGAAGGTATGGGCTTGACTTTCTTCGCGATGCAAGTGACCCCCACATTCTGGACAAACCCTTGGAAAAACGTAAGGCACTTGTGAGCCATTTCTACGATCTGGATGCGCTTTTACCACTTCAGGAATGATGTCACCTGCTTTACGCACACTCACCACATCCCCAATTCGAATATCCTTATCTTTGATGTAGTCTTCATTGTGAAGTTGCGCAAAACTAACCGTTGTGCCTGCAATTTTAACTGGGGCTAAAGCTGCATTAGGCGTGACTTTACCGGTTCTTCCGACGGTCACAAAGATATCTCTAATTTCGCTCAGCACTTCTTCTGCAGGAAATTTATAAGCCACTGCCCATCTTGGGGTTTTAGCGGTAAAACCCAAGGTATCTTGAACTCTAAAATCATCCACTTTAATCACGACCCCATCAATCTCATAGGGCAATTGATGTCGTGCTTGGGTAAACTCAAGAATCTTAGCCCACACTTGGTCTTTATTTAATCGTTGTGTGTAAGGATTGATTTTAAACCCTAAATCTTTCAACCACATTAAGGCATCATAGTGAGATTTTAATCCTTTACTTTGCGCATTCACCAAGTAATACCAAAAGGCATCCAGTTTACGCGATGCAGCAATTTTTGAATCAAGTTGACGAATGGAACCTGCGGCTGCATTTCTAGGATTGGCAAAAAGATCTTCACCCAGTTCTTGCTTTTCTTGATTAATGCGCTCAAACTCAGCTTTAGGCAAATACACTTCACCCCGCATTTCAAAAGAAT
>CAZHIG010000108.1:1160-3932 GCA_964532705.1 uncultured Erysipelotrichaceae bacterium | reverse complement strand
ATGGTCTTTTGTGGTTTATATCCGATTGATGCGAATCGTTATAATGATCTTCGCGATGCTTTAGATAAACTACAACTTAATGATGCTTCGCTTCGCTTTGAAGCGGAGAGTTCGCAAGCTTTAGGTTTTGGATTTCGATGTGGTTTCTTAGGGTTACTGCATATGGATGTGGTTCAAGAGCGCTTAGAAAGAGAGTACAATCTAAGTTTGATTGCGACGGCACCTTCAGTTATTTACCATGCCTATCTTACGGATCAATCAATGGTTAAAGTGGATAATCCAGCCTTTTTACCGGATGTGTCTAAAATAGCACATATGGAAGAACCCTTTGTGAAGGCTAGTATCATGGTGCCTAAAGAGTATGTAGGGGCAGTTATGGATATTTGTCAGAAAAAACGTGGCATTTATCAAGACATGTCGGTGATTGATTCGACCCGTAATATGCTTGTATATCATTTGCCTTTGGGTGAAATTGTCTATGATTTTTTCGACAAGCTAAAGAGTGCAACGAAGGGTTATGCTTCGTTTGATTATGAATTTATTGGTTATCAAGAAAGTAAATTGGTTAAGATGGATATTTTGATCAATCAAGAAACGGTGGATGCCTTATCTTTGATTGTCCATCGTGATTTTGCGTATGGTCGCGGAAAAGTCATTGTTGAAAAACTAAGAGAATTGATCCCACGTCAACAATTTGAAATTCCCATTCAAGCAGCCATCAATCATAAAGTCATTGCACGAAGTGACATTAAAGCCTTACGTAAGAATGTTTTGGCGAAATGTTATGGAGGGGACGTTTCACGTAAACGTAAACTTCTGGAAAAACAAAAGGAAGGTAAGAAACGGATGAAGAATGTGGGTTCTGTCGAAGTCCCACAAGAAGCTTTCATGGCCGTTTTATCGATGGATGAGTAAATCATTAGAAGAAAACATCCAAGCTTATCGTGTGCGTAAAGGCTGGGATCAAAGTGATACCCCTAAACGTTTAGCGAAATCAATCTTTGTAGAAGCGGCTGAACTTTTAGAATGTTTTAAAGAGGAACCTCTTAATACCAAAGAAATGGCCTATGAATTGGCAGACGTTTTAATGTATGCTTATGCATTAGCCAAAGAATTTGATTTGAATGTAGAAAATCTCATTTATGAGAAATGGGAAGACTTAGACACGAGGTATCCGGATGTCGATTAAGGCTCTCTATGTTCATGTGCCTTTTTGTCATCACATTTGTGCATACTGTGATTTTATGCGTGTGGGCTATCATCCTGATTTAGTAAAATCCTATCTTTCTGCTTTGGCGATTGAAAAAGTTCAGTATGATTTCAAGGATGTGGATACGGTTTATTTTGGGGGAGGCACTCCCAGTGCACTGAGTCTAAGTGAACTTATTGAACTCTTTACATTGTTTGAAACTGAGATTAAGCAAGCAACTGAAGTAACTTTTGAAGTCAACCCAGAAAGTTTAGATGAAGCTAAAGCTCAGCTTTTAGTTCAATACGGTGTCAATCGAGTCAGTTTAGGGGTTCAAAGTTTTCACAGCTCTGAATTGATTGCGATGGATCGTAAACATGATCAAAAGGATGTGTATCGCAGCATTGAATTATTAAAATCTGTTGGGATCGACAACATCTCCATTGATTTGATGTATGGTTTGCCCAATCAAACCATCAAGTCTCTCGATGAAAGTCTTGAAGCCATGTTTAAGTTAAATTTAAAACATTTCTCCATATATGCCTTAACCATTGAAGCCCATTCAAAATGGGGAAGAGAAGGTAAAAAGGCAGTGGATGAAGAGCTCGAAGGCTTGATGTATGAACACATCCTTAAAAAAGCCAAAGCACAAGGCTATCAACACTATGAAGTGAGTAGTTTTACCAAAAAGGCACACTCAGCGCATAATCTACATTACTGGTGTTATGACGACTATTGTGGCTTAGGACCTGGTGCAGCCAGCAAAATGGGTTTAAAGCGTTATGATAATACGCGTAATCTTCAAGCGTACTTTAAAGATCCTTTGCTTAAAGAAATCACTGTGCTTAAACCCACTGAAAACCTTTTTGAACACATCATGATGGGTTTAAGAATGGAAGAGGGGATTGATTTAAATAAATTGTCTTTAAAAGTAGGGATGGATATATATGCCTTGTATGAAACTGTGATTAAAAAACAGCTTAACTTGGGACATTTAAGCTTTGAGAATTCTGTTTTGAAAACCACAGAGCGTGGGCGTGCCATTCTACATGATGTGTTAATCGAATTTATGCTTGATTAAGCTTGAGCTCTGTGTTAAATTTAAAAGGCTTCACATCTAGGTTTAGTGGATATCCTCATCCCTTTACGTGGATATTGAAGGACTCAAAAAAAGGAGGATGCGACATGTTGTCAAAAGTTGAAAAGACTGCGATTATTGAAAAGTATGCCCGTGCAAAAGGTGATACTGGATCTGTCGAAGTTCAAGTGGCTGTCTTAAGCGCTCAAATCGATCGTTTAACTGAACATCTAAAAGAACACAAGAAAGATTTCCACTCACTACGCGGTTTGCTTAAAATGGTCGGTACTCGCCGTTCATTGCTCAATTATTTGAAAAAAGAAGATCTCAATCGCTATCGTGCATTGGTATCTAACTTAGGCTTACGTAAATAAACGATCTTAGGATCGTTTTTTTTATGCTTCAAGTCTATTCAAGAAGCATGCTATACTATACAAGTCAAAAAAAGAGGTAAATAAATGGCAAAGAATGTATTTAATTTAGATTTCTGTGGTAGAAATCTACA
>CAZHIG010000108.1:0-1150 GCA_964532705.1 uncultured Erysipelotrichaceae bacterium | reverse complement strand
GTGGATCCGTCTTGGTCCGTTATGAGGACACCGTCGTATTGTCGGCTGCAACTGGAGCCAAACAAGCGAAGGATATTGATTTCTTCCCACTTACCGTTACGTATGAAGAAAAACTGTATTCGGTTGGTAAAATCCCTGGTGGATTTTTAAGACGTGAAGGGCGTCCGAGTGAAAACGCAACGTTAAGCGCGCGCTTAATTGATCGTCCGATTCGTCCACTTTTCGCGGAAGGATTCCGTAATGAAGTTCAAGTGATCAATACGATTTTATCGGTTGACAATGATTGTTCACCACAAATGGCTGCACTCTTTGGTGCATCGTGTGCACTTTGTGTCAGTGATGTTCCATTTGAAGGACCAGTTGCAGGGGTTATTGTGGGTCGTGTCGATGGGACTTTAATCATCAATCCTACGGTTGAAGAACTTTCAAAATCAGACATTCATTTAACGGTTGCTGGAACGAAGACAGCCATCAACATGGTGGAAGCTGGCGCTAAAGAAGTCAGTGAAGAAGCTATGCTTGAAGCGATGTTGTTTGGACATGAATACATTAAGAAGCTTTGTGAATTTCAAGAAGAAATCATGAAAGCTGCAGGTAAAGAAAAACGTACGATTGCTTTATATGAAGTCGATGCAGAGCTTAAGAAAGATGTGTATGCATTTTGTGAAACACGTTTACGTGCAGCTGTTGCCATCAAAGAAAAATTGGTTCGTTATGGAACCATTGATGACATCGAAGCAGAAACCTATGCGCACTTTGAAACTTTAATCGAAGATCCTAAGAAACTAAAACAAGTCAAAGAGATTACCCATGACTTGGTAGCGGATGAAGTTCGTCGTTTAATTTCAGTTGAAAAGATTCGTCCAGATGGTCGTAAAGTCGATGAGTTACGTGCTTTAAATTCACAAGTTGATTTACTCCCACGCGTTCATGGTTCAGCCATGTTTACGCGCGGTGAAACACAAGTCTTATCTGTGTGTACTTTAGGGGCGCTTAAAGACAATCAAATCATTGATGATTTATCGGAAGTTGAAAGTAAACGCTTTATGCATCACTACAATTTCCCACCGTTTTCTGTGGGTGAAACAGGTCGTACTGGATCTCCTGGACGTCGTGAAGTAGGTCATGGTGCATTAGGAGAAAGAGCATT
>CAZHIG010000107.1:0-3938 GCA_964532705.1 uncultured Erysipelotrichaceae bacterium | reverse complement strand
AATCTAAAAGATGAAGATGCTCTTCCTTAGGTCTTGTGAAAGGATGATGCTTAGCCACATATCTTTGATTTTCTTCATCATATTCAAACATTGGGAAATCAACCACCCAAAGATAAGAAAATTGTGATGAATTCACCAACTTTAGCTGATCTCTTAAGGCTAAACGTACTGCACCTAATGCATTCGCTGCTTTCTCAAATTGATCTGCTGTCATTAAGATAAGATCTGATTCTTTAAGATTTAGTTTTTGAATCATGTTTTGTTGCTCAAGTTCACTGATGAACTTACTGGCTGAACCTTCAAGTTTACCTTCAACCAATTTCAAAACCACTAAGCCTTTAGCCCCATTCTTTTTCGCAACTTCTGTTAAGGCATCCGTCTCTTTGCGGCTAAAGCTAGCTCCATTGTTTACAACAATGGCTTTAATTGATCCATCTTCATACGAAAGGGCTGATTTAAAGACTTGAAACTCAGATTGCTTAAAGATTTCTTTAAGTTCTTGAAGTTCTAAGCCAAATCGATTATCGGGTTTATCAGATCCATAACGATGCATCGCATCATGATAACTTAATTTTAGAATGGGTAGTTTGATCTCAATATCCAATACTTTCTTCATGACATCAAAAATCATACCTTCAAGCAAATGCAGTAATTCATCTTGATTTAAAAATGATGTTTCAATATCAACTTGCGTAAAGTCAAGTTGACGATCAGCTCTTAAGTCTTCATCTCTAAAACAACGTGCAATTTGATAGTATCTTTCTAAACCAGCAACCATCAACATTTGCTTAAATATTTGTGGAGATTGAGCTAAAGCATAAAATTCACCGGGATGAACTCGTGAAGGTACTAAATACTCACGAGATCCTTCAGGTGTAGATTTCGTTAACATGGGAGTTTCTACATCAATAAAACCGTGATCATCCAGATAATTGCGCATGGTACGAACAATTTTGGCTCGTTTGATCAGTTTATCTTGAAGTACTGGACGTCTTAAATCTAAGTATCGATATTTTAAACGGGTTTCTTCTAAAGCATCAGTGTCATCTTGGATCAACATTGGTGGAAGATCAGATTTATTAATTAAGACAATCTTTTCAGCAATGACTTCTATTTCGCCTGTCTTAAGTTTTGTATTCGCATCTTTTCTTAGCGATACAAGACCACTGACTTCTATTAAGAATTCAGATCTCAATTCTTTAACAGTATTTACCAAGTTTTCATCCACAATAACTTGGGTAATGCCTTCACGATCTCTTAAGTCAATAAAAACCAAAGAGCCTAGATTTCTCCGTTTAGATACCCAACCAATGAGGGTGACTTTTTGATTAAGATGCGATTGATTGAGTTCTCCACAGCTGTGCGTTCTATTCATGATGGTGATGTCCTCCATGATCATGTGAGCAAACATGATCTTCATTTAGCCAATGATCGAGTTGATGCAATAACTCATCCTCGTGAACAGTGACTTGTTCATTGTTTGATTGATTTTTTAAGACCAGTTGACCTTTTGATAGTTCATCTTGTCCTAACAAAATAGCAACCTTAGCCCCTTTTCTCTCTACTGCTTTAAATTGTGATTTAAAGGATTTTTGATAGACATCATAGTCCGCCTTGTATCCATTTAAACGAAGCACTTGCGTTACATGGTAAGCGTACCGATGAGAACTTTCGTCAAGCGCCACACAATATACATCAATCCCTTCATCTTCAACTAGAGTAATGTTTTCAGTCTCAAGGGCAACCAAGAGTCTTTCAATTCCCATCCCAAAACCAATCCCTGAAAGCTGTGGACCCCCTAAATCTGAAACCAATTGATCATAACGACCACCTCCAAAAAGTGTGGATTGTGATCCCATGGTTTCTGAAGTAGAGACCACTTCAAAAACGGTGTGTGTGTAGTAATCTAAACCTCTTACTAAACGATCTGAAACCTCAAAACTTACGCCAGATTCTTCTAGAATTTCCAATACTGAATTAAAGTAGTTTTTCGATGCTTCATTTAAGTAATCACTGAGTTTTGGGGCTGTCTTTAAACTTGTATGTTCAACGTCCACTTTACAATCTAGGATTCTCAAAGGATTTTGAGCATAGCGTCTTTGACAATCGGGACAGAGTTCATGTATATCTTTTTCAAAATGTGCCTTAAGTGCATTTTGATAAGCCATTCTACTTTCTTGATCTCCTAGGGTATTAATCAAGACTTTTAAATTATTTAAACCCAAAGTTCTAAGAAAAGTAATTCCTAACCCAATAATCTCAGCATCAATATAGGCAGACTTATCACCTAAGACTTCAAGACCAAATTGGTGATGAATTCTCATTCTTCCTTTTTGTGGTCTCTCATATCTAAAGGCAGGGGTTAAATAATAGTACTTAAATGGCATATCGGGTCCATTAAACATTTTATTTTGATTAAACCAACGAATTAAACCTGCTGTTCCTTCTGGCTTAAGGGTCAGTGAACGCTCACCTTTATCCAAAAAAGTATACATTTCCTTATTGACCACATCACTGGAATCATTCTCACGTGAAAACACTTCAGTGTGTTCAAATTCAGGCGTGCGAACTTCTTCATATCCATAGATATTGGTTATTTCTCGAATCAATTGTTCGATTTTATGCCACTTCTTAATCTCTTGTCCAAAAATATCTTGGGTGCCTCTTGGGGCTTGGTATTGACTCATCATTGTCCTCCTCAATCAAAAAACGTCCTTGTTTAAGGACGCTTTCACGTGGTACCACCTTAATTTATGCTTACGCATACACTCAACATTGTAACGGAATGAACGCTCTTTCGAGTCCTTGTTGGCTGTCCTAAAGCTTTAAATCTAGAGAAATTTTCACCAAACATTTCTTCTCTATGCTAGATTGTAAACTTGCTTCCAACGCGCTGGATTTAGATATAGTTTAGCATGCTCTACTAATTTTGTGTGCGAGAAACTTCAAAGACTTGTGTGATTTTTTTAAGATTGCTCATCACAAGTTGTAAGTGTTCTGCATCTTTAACCAAAACACTTACAAAAGTACTGGCATTAATCTTATCCTCTGAAACACTAGAATTTACTGCTGATAAACCAGCTTTACATTGTGATATAACAGTCACAATGTCAGAGATCAGAAATGAACGATCTTGAGCATATATGTAAAGTTTTACTTCATACTTACCTTCTGGTAAATCTTCGTCCCACTCTACATCTATCAATCGTTTTGTTTCATTTCGTACATTGATGCAATCTTTTCGATGTACTTTAACCCCTTGCCCTTTAGTAATATATCCGACAATTTCATCTCCCGGTACAGGTGAACAACAGCCTGCTAACGCAATCATCATGCTGTCTATGCCTTTAACTTTTATACCTGATTTCGAAAAAGTTCTTTTTGGGGGCTGAGGTTTAAAGATTCTATCGAGGTTAAAACCTTCTAGCAAACTGCGTTTCGATAAATTGAGTTTTTCAAAAACCACAGGTACACTGAGTGACTTAACTGCAATTGCGTGATAGAAATCATCCATGGATTTTACCGCAAATAAATGCAACGCATTCTCTAGACGTTTAGATTGAAAGAATTCCTTTTCATCCATTTCTCTTCTTTTAAGTTCTTCTTTAAAGAGGTGTTCCCCTTTTATAATCATTTCTTTTCTAGATACAGATTCTTTTTCATTTAAGAAATTTCTAATTTTAGAGCGTGCATGCGAAGTCTTGGCAATCTTCATCCAGTCTTCCGAAGGACCGTTAGATTGCTTAGAGGTTTTTATTTGTACGACATCCCCTGTTTTAAGTTCTGTATTTAGGGGTACCATTACATTATTCACAATGGCCCCAACGGTAGAATGCCCTACTTCAGTGTGAATTCGGTAAGCAAAATCCAAAGGGGTTGCACCATTGGGTAAATCAATCACTCGTCCTTTAGGAGACATGACATAAACATTGGCTTCA
>CAZHIG010000106.1:0-3944 GCA_964532705.1 uncultured Erysipelotrichaceae bacterium | reverse complement strand
TAATAAGCAGGATAAATGTCTTGTCTAAAGTACCATTTTAGGGGCCATCCACGACTTAAATGGGAGACATAGATGGACAAAGGTTTCTGAATAAACAAAGAGCCAATACTAGACAATAAAATTAGCCCATGAGTTAAAATGTTGGGAATATAAAAATTAGATGCATTTTGAGATACGAGACTCAAAAGAGAAGCAATGACTAGAAGTATAGTGCCGACAAACGTATAAAGAATGGTTTGCTTTTTATAGGCTCTATAGAACAAAAATGCGAAAGCAGTAAATGTAGATATTCCAATTGAAAATTCTAATCTGACTTGAGTATTCAGTATCATAAAAATCAGTGGAGGGATCATCGCATCTACACTTTGAGATTTTACTATAAGAGAGAATTCTTCGAAGATATCTTTAATCATACATTATCCTTTCACATATGATATTTTAGCGAATTTAAAATCATTAAATCTATCTCCACATAAGATAATTGGAGGGGTATGGGTGCTAAAGGCTATGGCTTGAGAAAAACGCATCTTAGCATGGATGATCGGATGTGTCGGCCTAAGCTGACCCAATACAAACATTACCATCTCGTAAATGACTTCAATATCTAGTCTAGATTTTGAGATATCGAGCTCGATGATTTCGAATGCTGGGAAATGATTAAGATTTATGGACTCCAATTTTTGAGAAAGTTCGAGGGTTTTCATATGGACGTTTTACTTAACTAAGTCTTTCAAAATAGAGATTAACCTAATGATGGTGATGGTGTTGTTCTACAGTGGGGGGACAATTTTCACCTTGGCATTTTTGATATTCAGATTCGATGGTTGCATGATGAAAATTTAAATGTTCAAGTTGATGCTTCAAATCATGGATGATCTCATCATGTTCCTTAGGGCTGGTCTCTTCTTTTAGTAAGACATGTAGACTGATGTAATTACTGTGACCATCCAGTGTCCAATAGTGAATATGATGAACATCCAATACCTTTTGATTTAAGACCAGTTTTGAAATTAATTGTTGTTCACTCATTTGATCAAATCCTTCTAAGAATACAAGACCAATTTCTTTGAGATTCTTAAATACATGATAAAGAATAAATAAGCTATATAGCATTGATAAAATCGGATCTAAGATTGGCAATTCGATAAAACTCATGACTGCAGCAGCAATCAGTAAGATGGCCCAACCTAAGACATCCTCTAAAAGATGTAGTGAAATGACACGTTCATTGATGCTGCTGCCTTTAGAAGTTTTATAAGCAGCATACCCATTGACTAAAACACCAAATACTGCAAAAACCAGAACAACTGGAGCATTTATTGGCTCTGGGTTCAACACTCTAGGAATGGCCTCCAACATGATAAAAATGATACCAATAAGCAAGACCACAGAGGTGATTAGTCCTCCTAAAACAGAAAAACGTCCGTAACCATAGGTAAAAGTTTCATTCGGCTTCTTCTTTGAAAGATGTTCTAAATACCATGAAACTCCAAGCGATAATGAGTCTCCCAAATCGTGGATAGCATCAGAGATTAATGCCACGGAGTTTGTCATTAAACCACCGACAATCTCGAATAGGGTAAAGCTTAGGTTTAAGAAAAAGGCTATTTTTATGTTTGATGTTTTCATGATGTTCTCCAGACTGTGAAATTATATCATTTTGATGGTGGTTCCAAAACAAGTACACCTTAATAAAAGCTTTTAAAAGTGGTAACATTACTAACGGAAAAGTTAATGCAACACTATCAAGTTAGAAAAACCTTTACGACAACTTGGATCAGTGGACTCACATTTTTGGCAGGAGCCATCAATGTAAGTTCAATTTTTCTGTTGGAGAAAACCATCAGTCATCATACAGGGTCAATTTCAAAAGCTGCGATTGCCATTATTAATTTGCAATGGCAACAAAGCTTTGATTTTTTATCGTATGTCTTACTATTTTTTATCGGTGCTTTTATCTCTGGATTAACCACCTATAAACGTAATAGAGGGGTAAGGCTTTTACATAGTTTTTATCCATTGATTTTTGGACTTGGATTGATCATTTCACATTTTTATAAAGCTCAACTTACAGATGTGCTAAGAATGATGGCTTTTGGAATGGGTTTGCAAAATGGCACTCACATCCGATTTCATAACATCACCATAAGAACTACTCATATGACAGGTTATCTAACGGATGCTGCTGTAAGCTTTGGTCGAGCATTTCGTGGTTCTAAAGAAGAACGGTATAAAGCTTTATTCATCTCATACTCGATATTTATCTTCTTTTTGGGTGGCTTATTTGGTGCATATATTCAAATATTTCAAAGTAATGATGCCCAAGTGATTATCGGTGGTTCATATATTCTGATTGCATTCTTGGTTTTTATTTTTCATCCAAAAAGTCTTTAATTTTTAAAGAGCATATTTAAAAAATACACATTTTGGTGAATTTTTAAATAATTCTTGTTTGTTATTTCACAAACTAGTATACTACTTGTGAAGGGAGTCACAAATGAAGAGACTTAAACCATTTTTATTGTTAAGCTTTGTTGCATTGTTACTGTTTGGGTGTGCAGCAAACACAGAAACGCCTACGGATACCCAAACTGAAGAGGAAACAGTTTCCTCTGAATTGAATTTAGAGAGCATTAATGAATTTTTAAATACCAGTGTAGACATGGGACCAGGCAGTATCGCCAATCAATTAGCGGTCATTCCTTTTGATCACATTGATGGTCCACGTAATGAATCAGAATTCTATGCATTTGTAAATTACAAGTACGTGGCACGTGATTACATTAAGTATCAAGTGACCTATTTATCGTGTACCTGTAGAGCAGCTTCAATGAACTACTGGCAAACAGCCTATGTTGAACTCACATTACCTGAGTCAAAAACCAAAGAAGATGTCAGTGTTCGATATTTATCTTTTGATAAAGATTCACAAGGTGAATACAATGGTGGATTCTGGGGGGATAGCAATCCTACTCCAAGTGGTGTAACGTACGAAACGTTTAAAAAAGAGTACATCCCTTATTTCATCAACAAGGATTTTGGTTATATTTCAACTTTAAGTGTTGTTGAAGATATTGATTTAGCCGACTATCAAGCAGATGGCAGAGATGCATATGAGATTGATACCTTCACAGGTTCATCCGTATCAACAAATAATATTATCAGAATGTTAAACTCTGTCATTGAATACCACATGACGGATGCATATTTTACAGAGTAAAGGAAAGAAACACATGAAAAAATTAGTAGCTTTATTAGGTTTAGCATTAGTGCTTACCGGTTGTGCAAAATCAGATGCTCAACTCTTAGAAGAAGGTTATGTTTTAAATCCTACTGAGAATGGATATGTCGCTCAAGTCACATTACCTGCAGCGATTGATACAACTAAGACCTATGTTCCAGCTAAAGATCAACCTGAGACAGCGTGTACTGAAGGCGTCTATGCGGCATCTTGTTCAAGTATTAACGTCGATAACTTAGACCAATATCTTAATCGTGATGATGTAGTCTATATTGATCTTAGAGATTATAAAGATTACGCCATGAAACATTTCCGTAATTTTGAATCCATTCCATATTTTGCATTCATTTTTAATGCAGAAGCACATACCAATCCTGAAATGGTTCAACTCTACGGTGGAACCATTGATGCCCCTGTTTCTGTATATAAAGAATCCGATTCGATTTTCGAAGCATTGTTTCCACAAGATAAGAATTTATTCATTATATGTCAATCAGGTGGTCGTGTAGCCATGTTGATGAAAATCTTGGAAGTCAAAGGTTATGACATGAGTAAAGTTTATAACATTGGTGGAATGGCAAACTATACGGATGCTAAATTCAACCCATTCTTAACGAATACTGGTGAGCTTACCGTTGAAGCTACCTATGTAATCAACGAAGTTACAAGAAACTAATAAAACAAGCTTTAAAAAAGTACATTT